>DAOUHZ010000143.1:0-24360 GCA_034428455.1 Dehalococcoidia bacterium | reverse complement strand
TATGTAACGGCTGTTACGAGGGCGCATGATGTGTATTCTTCAGGCTGCGGGCTCGGGCTATGGATTCAGGCCATGGGCACCCGTAATTTCTCTATCCATGAGCAATGATGAGAAGCATTATACTAGAAAATGCCTTTCCTGTGCGTCACTTTCGATTTAATTATCTATGACTTATTAGCACTCCTTTTCAAATTTGCCGGCGCAATTTCCCCCAGTAATCCCAATTCCCCTCGAGGCCGCTGTTCGCCGGAACCGGGTCCTCGGAACCGGGTCCTCAGCCGACGCCCGGTTGCCGGCCCGCATCCGCTGCCTGGCCGCTGACAGTCTCCCGTGCGCCGCAGGTCACTGGGTAAGGTTCATCACGGACACATCGAGGAAGCTCGGCGCGTCTTCGCAGATCAGGTTCTGGAGCGGACGGGCGGACGGCTTCGCGTAGCTCACCGTAACGACATCGCCTGCCGCCACCGCCGCGACCAGGGTCAGCATGACGTTGCGGCTGGATATGTTGTAGCCGGCCAGGCTCACCCGGCTGCCGTTCACTTTCACCGCGAACGCGCTGGCCGCCGGTTTCAATTCCGCGTCCATCGGAGCGTTGTAGATAAGGGTCAACCGGTTGCCCACCACCGTGGCGCGCTCCGGCGACGGCAGCCGGGTGACGTTGTGCAGGGGTATGTACCGTGTGTCGAAATACCCGTAGTCATTGGAATGGAACGGTTCTGGAGTGCTCACCGGGTTGCCTGACAGGTCCCGCAGCCTCTGGTCGGCTGGGGCGTTGACGTAGGCGACATATTTCATTCTGTGGGAATACCGGGCCACCGCGGTCCGCCATCTCTCGCTCTCCTTCAAGCCGACCACCACCACCGTGTTACCGTTGACAATCACATTCCTCGGTGTGGTAGTAAAGCTGAGCCCGCCGGGGATTCGCTTGCAACGGTCCTGACCATGGTGTCCCCCGATCATAAACATCCGGTAGTAGTCTCCCCGCCCTCCCGCGTCCTCGTCCAAAGCCTCGCTGAAGTAGAGAGTCGTGGTATCGCCGTCGATCTCTCCCCACACCAGTCGGGGCTGCGTGGTGTCCGTCGGGTCGGCCCCCTGATCGGTGAAGCCGGCCGCCTCGTTGCCGACCCGGTCCTTGAGCCGGTTGGCGGCAGCGGCGGGCGGGCTGTAGCTCACCTTGACGCCCGTGTCGGTGCCCAGCACCGGGTCCGCCAGGGTGAGGATCACCGCGCCGGCGGCAATGGCCGGCGCTCCGCTCAGGCCCACCGTCTCCTCGGAACCCCCCTGCGGGGTCCGCTTGACCGTGAAGGCGCCGGCCGGCGGAACCGATCCCTCGTCCAGCGCCTCGCTGTAAGTCAGCGCCACCTTGTTCCCGGCCGCGGCCACGGTCAACAGC
Source organism: Dehalococcoidia bacterium (assembly GCA_034428455.1). Lineage (GTDB taxonomy): Bacteria > Chloroflexota > Dehalococcoidia > Lucifugimonadales > UBA3495 > Bin87. The sequence goes on along the minus strand of DAOUHZ010000143.1, from coordinate 22,967 downwards.
GCAGGTATCTCGCCGTCCACCTGGTGGTCCCGGTCGTGCCACAGCCCCTCGTACCGCAGGTGCGCATCCTCCGGTGGGGCGGTTGCTGAGCGGATCGTGGCCCCGTTGAGGTCCAGCCCGTTCTCGAGCACGGCGACGCCCTGGATGGAGCGGTTCGCCCCAGTTACGGTGTAGGCGAAGGTCAGTGCGGCCGTGCCGCTGCCGCCGGTGTAATTCGCCCATCGCACCGCATCGTCCGTGTCCATCCTCAGCAGGTGCGGGGCCATCCTGATCTTCAGCCGCGGCGTGCCGTCCGTGGTGTCCACGTCCACCGCCTCGCTGAAGGTTGCCGTCACTTCGATGGTCTCGCCCAGGGTGTAGGTGTCGTTAACGGCCGGCGTCGAGGTGATGGCCACGCCCTTCACCCAGGGGACCCCGGGCGCCGACCGCTGCCATTCCACCATGTGGGCCGGGTCGTGGCCCAGCCCCGCGAACCACAGGTGCGCGTCCGTCTGCGTGCCCGCTGACTGGATCGCGCCGCCGTTGAGGTCCAGCGTGTCGCCCAGCACCGCGACGCCTTGAGTGGAGCGGTCCGGCTCCGCCACCGTGTAGGCGAAGGTCAACTCCGTAGAGCCGCTGCCGCCGGCATAGTCCGCCCATTTCTTCCCGTAGTCCGGGGCCAGCTTTATCCTCAGGCGCGGCGTGCCGCCCGTGGTTTCCACGGTCACCGCTTCGCTGAAGGCGACCTTCACCCGGATGGTCTCGCCGGGAGCGTAGGCTTCGCCGTCGGCCGGGGACGAAGAGATCGTCACCTCCGACACCGAGGGCTCGACCTCGACCAAGTTGGTCACAGAATGGCCAGGGAAGCTCTTCACCTTGCCGTCCAACCCTCGCAGCGGACTGCGCGACGGTTGCGCGTAGCTCACCCTCACCACGTCGGTGGACGCCAGCGCCGAGGCCAGGACCAACGTCACGGTGTTGCCCGACACGGCCACGGGATTGGCGCTGGCCAGGCTCACCGCGCCGCCGTTCACCGTAACCGTGAACGCCCCCGCCGCCGGAACCGAGTTACCGTCCAGCCTCTTGTTGAAGGTCAGGGTCAACCATTCAGGGTGCGCCGTGGCGCGCTGAACCGCCGGCGGCGCGGTGAGGTTGTCCACCCAAATTGTCCGTGTTGCCGGAAACCACCCGCCCAGGCTTCGATGTGGCGTCGACACCTCGTTGCCGTCCAAGTCCCGAAGTCTCTCAGCAGCGGGAACGACGCGATCATCCTTGTAGTAGTAAGCTGTGACCCGGTGGCCTGCGTGCGCTCGTTCCCACCCCGGCCATCCCCTGTAGGACAGGCCGACCACCACCACCTTGTTGCCGCTGACTTCCACTCTGGTGGGGTGGGCGGTGAAGTTGACCCAGCCGCTCCCCCAATCCAGGGTGACCCGGAATTGGGAACCCACCGCGTCTTCGTCCATCGCCTCGCTGAAGTAAAAGGTCATGGTATCGCCGTCAATCTCGCCCCGCTCCAGCCGCGGCGGCGTGGTGTCGGTCTGGTTACCCGCCCCATGGCGGGCAAGTTCCGGGCCGCCGGTGGCGCGGGTTTGCCGACCGTCGTCAGGTTGAAACACTTCCACCGTCTCTGGACCCGACCCGTCCCGCCGCCAGCCCAGAGTGTAGGAGGACGCGTCTACCGCCCGGTTCTGGGTCGCGGAGGAGGACCTGGCTCGGACCCGGCCTTGGGTCTGCCTCTCGCCCTGGCTCTGGCTCTGGTCTTCCTGGGTTGGCTCCAAGCTCAACTGAACCGACGGCACATCGTCCTCCGGCTCCCCGGCCTCCGGCACGCAGCCGGCGTCGTTGCAGGCTTGCAACTGCACGTCCCACTGGCCGTAGCCCGATACGGTGATGGTCGCGCTGGTGTCCGTGACGGTGACGGCGTTGGCCGCCTCGAACTGCCCATCGGCCTGACGCCAACGCAGCTTGTAGGAGGTCGCGCCCTCCACCTCGTCCCACCTCGCCGAGATGTCCAGACTACCCGCCGTGGCGCTCACCGCGAAGTTCTGCGGTTCGCCCGGTGGTTCCAGCAGCGTCAGCGCTACGGTCTGACCCGTGAAGCCGGGGGCGGCGTCGCCCCCGCCAGCCCGCTGCAACGGCGTGTGCGTGTCGTCCTCGTTGTCGTACTCGTAGTCCAGAGTGACGGTCTGGCCCTCCGCCAGCGCCGAAGCCAGCTCCAGCCTCACCACCTTCCCGTTCACCGACACGCTGCTCACCCCGACGGTCTCTCCCGAGCCGTCCCCGTTCACCACGTTCACCGTGAACTGGGCGGGCATTGGCGCCGGGTTGGCCTCCACCTCTTGGTCGAAGGTCAGCTCAATGCCCTCCCAGCCTGCCGTAGCGCCCACCAGCACAGGACTGCTGTCCCAGTCCGTGAACCACTCGCCGCTCACCGACGCCGACAGGCCCTCCGGGTCCGTGGCCGTCAGCGTCACCGTAGTTACCAGCGGGTCGGCCAGCGCCGGGCTGACCGCCTTCCAGTCGTCGTCACCGTCCATCGAGATGAACAAGAAGTCGGCCTCCTCGCCATCGATAGTGATTATTACCCCCAGATGGATGTCGAGGCTCTCCACCAGTTGGCTCTGTTCCGCAGGTATCGATGCGGCGTAGGTCAGCGCGTCGCCGTCCGGGTCGGTGAAAACTCCGTGGAAGGGCTTGCCGACCATACGGCCTCGGGGCGCGTTGCTGTTCCCCACGAATTCGGCGTGGTTCACGGCCTGGGTGTTCACCACCGGGGCCCGGTTGGGTTGCGATTGCGCCGCCTCCAGCTCGGTCAACTCGGCGGCCACCGGGTCCCAGCGGTCGGCCAGGAACCGGTCCGCGTAGCGCTGGGCCTCGGCAGCGGTCATGTCCGCAATGGCGTCCAGGGTATGCAGCGCCCGCATCCAGCGCAGCACGTGGTCGAACCCGTTGTACGTCTCCGCCGCATAGCCCTCAACGTCGGCGATCACCTGCTGGTCGGGTTGGTAATCACCCGGAGAGTTCTCCAGCTCCGCCAGCTCGGCGGCCACCGGGTCCCAGCGGGTTGCCAGGAACTGGTCAGCATAGTCCTGAGCCTCGGCGGCGCTCATGTCTTCAAGGACACCGAAGGTATGCAGTACCCTGATCCAGCGCAGCACGTGGGCGTACCCGTGGTCGGTCTCACGGGCATAGGTCCAAACGTCGGCGATCACTGCCGGGTCGGGTTCGTACTCGTCCTGGGGAACGCTGGGTGTGGGTGTAGGTTCGGGTGTCGGCGTGGGCGTCGGTGCAGGTTCCGGCGTGGGCGTGGGTTCGGGTTCTGGAGTGGGCGTCGGCGCAGGTGCGCTGGGGGTGGCCGTGACGCTGGCCGCCGCTCCTGCCGTCTCCCCACGGAAGGCACGCAGTTCGACGGTGTGGGCCGTGTCGTTAGCTAGGCCAGTCACCGTGTGGGACGTGGTGGTCGCTCCGCTGCCGGATATGTCAGTCCAGTCGGGATTCCAGCTCGCGCCGCCGTCGGCGCTCACCCGCGCCTGGTACTTGGTGATGGCAGCGTCCGAGGGGTTGGTCCAGTTCAACCCGATGATGGTGTCGCCGCCCGTGGCACTCAGGCCTGTGGGCGCCGGCGACGGTTCCGGCGTTGGTTCTTCGGTGGGCTCAGGCGTTGGTTCTTCGGTAGGCTCAGGAGTGGGTTCCGGCGTCGGCTCTACCGTGGGCTCCGGCGTCGGCGTGGGCTCTGCCGTAGGTTCCGGCGTCGGTTCCTCGCCAGGCTCCAACCAGGTGACGGTGACCGGCTCCGAGGTGGCCGTCTCCCCGCTGTCGTAGCTCACCGTCAGCCGGAACCTCAGGCTCTCCGCCTTGCCGTTGACATACCGGAAGGTGGGCCTGTTCCCGCCGGAGTACCAGGTGTCGCCGAACTGGATCTCCCAGTCGTAGATTGGCGTCTCTTCCGATGGCTTGTTGCTGATGGCGGCCCTCAGCGTGGTGGGTTGGTTCACCGGGGGATTGGCCGGCCTGGCGGTGATGGACACCTGCAACCCATCGCCCTGCGCCCCCGCTGGACTCGTCCCGACCCAGACCAGGGACAGCACGGCCGTGAAGACAACCAGCACCGTCGCCAGGCCCAGCAGCGGCCAGCGGCGCCGGAACAGCGCAGAATCGGAGAGCATCACGTCGTCACCTCAATGCCGGGTCTGCGGCGGTAGCAGCCGGTGGAGGAACAAGCCTGGCTGCATTTGCTCTGCCGTCGGAGGACGCCATCAACACGGTCATTGCGGCGCTGGCAGCCACGCCGTCAAGAGCGTCGCAATGGAGCCGGGCCAAGAACATCCGGTAGCCTCCCGTTTTCCAGGTGGAAGTACCTGTTACTCTACCACTTTTAGCATTTCTTTGGAGTAACTATTGCCATGTATTTTATGATTTATTGGCACTATACCAAAGCGCCGGTGCAATTACCCCGGGTGACGCTCAATACACGCCTAACTCCCCGTTCGCCGGGGTTGGGGTCCTCGTCCGGCGCCCGGTTGCCGGCCAGCACCGGTCCCTGCCTCTGCCGCGCCTCCGGTCAGCGCTGCCAGTCCACCTTGTGGTTCGGGTCGTGACCCAGCCTGCGAACGGTCAGGTGAGCGTCCGTTGGCGTGGCTGCCGTCGACCGGATGGCGCCCCCGTCGAAGCCCAACCATTGCTCAATCACCGCGATGCCCGCGGGGAGTGGTTCAGCTGCGCCACCCGGTAGGCGAAGATCAGTTCCGCCGTGCCGCTGCCGCTCTCGTAGTCCGCCCAGATCTGGCGCGGTGGACCACTTGGATCTTGTGGTCCCTGATCTGCACCGGCCACAACCTGCTGAAGTTGTTCCGGCATTGCTGCCCGTTGGGCAATCCCACACCGCCAACCCCGCTAACCGTGTGAACCCAGACCACCAAATGGCCTCATCAGTAGTCGCTATGAATCATCAGACGGGCCGCTAGAAAAACACGCTCAGGTTCTTCGCCAATATCACGTTGCTGTCCAGCACGATGGTGCGACGCGCAATCTTCCAGCTTCCGTCCACGGGCCGCAGCACGTCCTCGCGGTAGCCGGAGAACAGGTTCTCCTCGGTCTCGTGATGCGACCGGTACAGGAGGAACGCCGTCTTCGCCCTGACCTCGCCGTCGGGCTGCGGCTCCACCACCAGGTTGCCGACGATGTGGCGGGTGCGCGACGGCGGGTCCTCGCCCCACGCCATGCCCGTCTCCAGCCGCTCCACGCGCATGGTCAGGTAGGTCTTGTCGTCCTCGAAGATGGCCAGGTCGCCCACGGGAGTGAGCTCCCGGTCCGTTTCGTGCCGGTGCACGTTCAGCCGGCGCGGCATGAAGTAGAACACGTCCTCGGTGAACAGGTCCAGCCATTCCCGGAAGCGCCGCTCGTCCAGCATCCAGGCCTCCCGGATGTAGAACTCCATCAGCTCGTGCCAGAGTTCCATCCGCTCCGCGGCGGCGCGCCGTGTTTCGGTAGCCATCGTAGGTCTATCCCCGCAGCGTGGCGGTGCCCTCGTAGTCCATCGCCTTCGGTTCCAGCGGAATGTCCTCCCAGTTGTCGGCGTTCATGAACTGCTCCCAGCGCTGATAGAACAGACGCTGGTTGCTTTCCGAGGTGTACCGGTCGGCCACCACGCCCGGGTAGTCGGGATGCCGGCGGTCGTGGCCGACGCCCATGGACAGGTCCTGCGTGTACTTGCGACCCATCCGCGTCAGCGCCGAGTGCGTCACGCCGCGCCAGTTGTCCATGTCGTCCTGCTCAAAGATGCCGTTGACGCCGTTGTAGTTGGCGCTGCCCCGGCGCAGGGCGGTCTTGAGCTCGTCGGGCATGTCCTTCTCCAGCACCACGAAGTGCCAGAACTCCGTTTCCAGCGGACCCCGGGGCAGTGCCAGCCGCAGCCCCAGCACGCCGTTGGGGAACAGGCTGTGGTTGCCCAGGTGCAGCCGGGTGCGCAGGCTGCCCAGCCGTCGCTCGGCCTCGGGCAAGGTGGCTCGATAGTATTCCTCGAACGCCTCCCTGTTCTCGGCGGTGACGCCGTGGGCCTGTCGCACCTGGTCGGCCCGTTTCAGGAACCGCATGGTCAGCGAGTGCCCGTTGACGAACAGGTGCTTGTTCTCCGACTGGAACTGCTGCTCGTGGGTCAGGCGCGGGACCCCGCGATGCCGCCCCTGCACGATGATGGTGGACAGGTGCGTGGTGGGCACGTGGTAGTTGTCCGAGCAGTTGTCCACCGCCGTCTTCCAGTTCAGCGGCTCGATCCACTTGATGGGACCGATGGCCTCGGTGCCGTTGTCCAGCCGGTTGAACGAGACGTCCAGCAGCCACCGCGCGTCACCCAGGAAGTCGTCCAGGCTGGGCGCGCTGCGATCCCAAGTGGCGAACACGATGCCGGCGTAGGTGTCCAGCCGGGCCTCCACCAGGCCCAGGCAGTCCTGGTCCAGCGCGCCGTAGTAGGCTTCCTCGTCGCCCGGCACGTACTCCAGCGCGCCCTCGTTGGAGAAGGTCCAGCCGTGGTAGGCGCAGGCGAAGTTGCGGGCGTTGCCCACGTCGGTGCGGACGATGCGGTTGCCCCGGTGGCGGCACATGTTCAGGAAGGCGCGCAGGTTCCCGCGCCCGTCCCGGCAAAGGATCACCGGTTCCTCGCCCATGTAGGTGTGGAAGAAGTCGTTGGCGTTGGGCACCAGCGACTCGTGGCCGATCATCAGCCAGGCCCGCCCGAACACCTTCTCCTGCTCCTCGGCGTAGATGTCCGGATTGACAAATATCCTCCGGTCCAGTTGTCCGGTTTCAAGGTCGATTATCCGGTGCTTGCGGCCAACGGCAACCATCGCACACCCCCGGCGCTGTCAAATCAGGGCTTCCGCGCCAGTATCAATCATCCGGTGCATCCTGTCCATCTGCGTGCTTGGGTCAGTGGAGCGCGCGGATCGATCGTACACCACTGACCCCTTGACCCGCCTTTCGAACGGCAAATATGATCGAACGACAGACACTGACCGGGAGTTGGAGCAATGACTACCACCGCGGAGACGCTGCATCAAGCCGCCAGCATCATCCAGATCGAATTGCCTAAGTACCTGTCCCCGGAGTTCACCATCCACGAAGTCAAGGCCGAGCGTCGACTCGGACCCGACGACGAGGACTTCCTCCACGTCATGGTGATTTTCGAGGATGGGCACCCGCAATTGGATGTGCGCGCGACCTTGCAGTTCAGCCACGCCATGCGCCCACTGTTCGAGCAAACCGGCATTCCCCTGCCCCCCAATATCTCCTACGCCGACCGGAGCGAACTCAGCAAATGACCTCGTCCTCAAGTTCGCCACCAACGCCGGTTGATTGGCGAAACCTCATCCAGGCCGGACGTGACCTGTTGAATCCGCTGCCAAACGGGGATCCACCTACCAACGAACACGTCCGGAGAGCAATCAGCAATGCTTACTACGCCCTCTTCCACGCGCTGTCACAGGCCAACGCTTCTGCATTGATCGGGACGCCCACAGACGCGGCGAGTGCATCAGCTTGGTCACGAGTTTACCGGGCGCTTGACCACGGCACGGCCCGCCGGGAATTGCAGCGCCACCGCCAGGAATTGTCGCCCCCGGCCCAGACCTTCGTCGATACGTTCTCCCACTTGCAACAACTCCGCCATTTGGCCGATTACGACCACACCGCAGTGCTTACCAGCCACCAGGCCACCATCCGGCTTCAGCAGGCCCAGACCGCCATCCTCGACTACCTGCAAATTGACGCCAATGAGAGGGCATATATTGCCACCCTGATCCTGGCAAGGTCCCGCTGACCTGGATCGCGCATTGCATCGACTATAGGGGCAGGAGCAGACCAAAATGACCGCCGCCGCGTTCACCGAGCAATCCACCAGCCGCACCATCATGGTGGGCGACATGCCCGTCCACTACCACGACGTCGGCCAGGGCGAGCCGGTGGTCATGCTGCATTCCTACGGTATCGGCACCACCGGGTGGATCACCTTCCACAAGGTGCTGCCCGCCTTTGCCGAGCGCTACCGCTGCATCGTCATGGACCTGCCCAACTTCGGGCGCACCGGGCCGGTGGTGTACCACGAGCCCCTGCACAACCTCCAGGCGCGTACCGCCCTGGGCCTGATGGATGCCCTGGGCATCGAGAAAGCCCACCTCGTCGGCAACTCCCAGGGAGGACAGTCCGCGATGGTCATGGCGATGAAGGAGCCACACCGCGTCAACAAGCTGGTGTTCGGCGCCTGCCACATCCGCACCGGCGGCGACCTGTACCTCATGGGCAACCGCCCCTCCGAGGGCAGCCTCATCACCCGGGAGACTCGCGACAACCCCACCCGCGAAAACGTGCGCCGCTATCTGCAAACCCACATCGACGACAACGCGCTGGTCACCGACGAACTGGTTGACTACATCCACGGCCACTACACGGGCAATCCGGACCACATCGAGGCCGACGCAAAGTCCGTCAGCGTGCCCTACGACCACGGCGTCGATCTGCCCAACATCACCGCGCCCAGCCTGATCATCTGGGGCCGCTACGACCGCATGTGCGTCTTCGAGATCGGCATCGCCGCCCTGAACAACCTGGCCGACTCCCGCCTGGTGGTCCTCAACAACTGCGGCCACTGGGTTCCCTTCGAAAAGCCCAAGGAGTACACCGCCCACGTACTCAACTTCCTCCAGGGCTGGTGACGCACTGGCGGACGGGGATTGCCCACCATTCCTGCAAGTATAATGGGTGCCCCGTCGCCAAGTCGGGACCAAACACGAAGCCGGGATGAGGTGCATGCAATGTCAATGGCTGACAACTTCGGAGTCCTGCTGCCCACGCGGGGGGTGCTGGTGTACGCCGGCAGCGGTGGCCCGAAGGTGGAACTGACCTGGCAGATGGCCGAAACCGCCGAGCGGGCCGGCTACGACTCGGTCTGGGTCGGAGACAGCATCACCTCCAAACCACGCATGGAGCCGCTGACGGCCATGGCCGCCATCGCCGCCCGCACCAGCCGCGTGAAGGTCGGCACCGCCGTGCTGCTCAACGCCCTGCGCCACCCCGTGCACCTGGCCCACTCCGCCGCCACCATCGACAACATCTCCGCCGGCCGCACCATCCTGGGCCTGGGCGCCGGCCGCGGCAACAACCGGATGTTCATCGACGAACATGCCGCAGTGGGCGTCCCGATAGACGAACGCGCGCCCCGCATGGAGGAGAGCATCCGCGTCATGCGCGCCCTGTGGACGGGCGAGCCGGTAACCTCCGACGGCGAATTCTATCCGCTCAACAACGTCACGCTGGAACCTGGTCCCGTCCAGGAGTCCATCCCCCTGTGGATTTCCAGCAACTGGGTGCGGCGCGGCCTGTCCAGGGTCGCCGAGCTGGGCGATGCCTGGATCACCAACGTCCCCTCCGTGGAACTGTTCGACCGCTGCTGGCAGCGCATCGAGCAGAACGCCGGCGAACTGGGCCGCGATCCGTCGGCCATCAGCCGCTGCCTGTACATCTCGGTGAACCTCAAGGACGACACCGACGCCGCCCTGGCCGAGGGCGACCGCTTCATGCAGGCCTACTACAGCGTGCCCTACGATGTCATCAGCAAGCAGTTGCTGTGCGTTTTCGGCCCGCCCCAGAAGAGCATCGATGCCATCAGGGCCTACCAGGACAGCGGCGCGGACTACTTCATCGTCCGGTTCGCCTCCCCCGACCAAATGGGCCAGATGGCGCGCTTCACCGAGGAAGTCCTCCCCCACGTCTCCTGATAGGCCGGCCCGCACACGCTCTCACGCGCTTCAATTTTGCTCACGCGCACCATGGGTTACAGCAACTGTCATTACGGGCCTCCTCCCTTTTGTCATTGCGAGCGCAGCGCGGCAATCTCGTTGTTGGAGGGGCCATTCTTGGGGTAGCGACATCGCCGCGCCGCTCCAACCCTCGCGATGACAATTCAGGTCCGCATGGCCGCGCGAGCTACCCAGACAGCCGATGGATGCCCGATTTCTGCGAGAGCAGGTACAGCTCGCCGTCGTTGTCCTCGGCGAACGACATGATGCGCAGGCCCGTGTCGGCCAGTCGCTCGTGCTCCGTCACCCCGCCGTCCGCGTACCGCAGACCAAAAACCTGGCCGGTGCAGAAGTCGCCGTACACGTAGACACCCCGCAGCCACGGGATAGCGGAGCCACGATAGACGTAACCGCCGATCACCGAGCAGGGTTGGCCGTCCAGCGAGTATTCCCACACCGGCGGAACCGTTCCCGTGGGGTCGCAGTCCCGGGCGCTGAAGCAATGGTTGCCCTCCAGCAGGTTCCAGCCATAATTGCCGCCCCGCTCGATCAGATCGATCTCCTCCCACCGGTTCTGCCCCACGTCGCCGGCCCACAGCTCGCCGGTGTCGCGGTCGAAGCTGAACCGCCACGGGTTGCGCAGGCCGTAGGCCCAGATCTCGCCGCGACCGCCTCCCGACGCGAAGGGGTTGTCGGGCGGGATGCCATAAAGGTGTTCTCGCGCCGACTCCGACACGTCGATGCGCAGGATTGAGCCAAGCAGCGTGGAGGTGTCCTGGCCGCTGTCCAGGGGATCGCCGGCCGACCCGCCGTCGCCCAGGCCGATGTACAGGTAGCCGTCCGGCCCGAAGGCGATCTGCCCGCCGTTGTGGTTGGCAAAGGGCTGCTCCACCTCCAGGATCACCAGCTCGCTGTCCGGATCCCCATGGGATAGATCAGCCGCGACCGCGAAGCGCGAGACCACCGACCGCCGCGGGTCGGCCGCAGAATAGTAGACGTACATGAACTGTTCGTCCATCGGGTCCAGCGCCAGCCCCAGCAGCCCTTCCTCAGATCGCCGGCTGCTGACCCGGTCGGTGATGTCCAGGAACTCCGCAGCGGCACGGACCGCCGAACCCGCCGGGTCGAACGCCCAGATCCGCCCGTCCTGCTCGCTCACCAGCATCCGGCCGTCCTGCATCTGGATCAGGTTGGTGGGCGCCCTGAACTCGCGCTCGGTCCACAACGGCTCCAACCGCAGCGTCTCCAGGGGCGGCGCGCCGGTCGGTTCGGGCAAGGTCGGCGGCGGCGGCGGCGGTGCCGTAGGCGATGCGGGAACCCCGGTGAGCAAAGGAGCCGGCACGTCAGTGGCAGTGGCAGTGGCAGTAAGGGACGGTTCCGGTAGCACTGCCGTCGCCACCGGTGTCGGAGGAGAGGTCGGGACCGCCGGCGCGGGTGTCGGGGCCGCAGGCATACCCTGACATCCCAAGACGAGCGCCACAAGAAGGATCGCAAGGGCTGTCGCTGTTGCCGTCACATTTTTCAAGATACTACGTTTCCCACACGTGCCCACTTTCGGGTAGTTTGTCAGAATCAGGATTTTCAAGATTTGAGGATCATCAGGATTGGAACCGTTACATGATGGAGCCATCCCGATCCTGTCAAATCATAAAATCCCGCAAATCCTGATTCTGACAATTTACTGAAGAGAGCACGCACGAGACTGCGTCGGCTGCACCATCGAGACCGGAACCGCGTTCCCAAAGCATATAATCCAGTCCGGTCTGCCGGACCGGCCAACCACACGTTCAACCGCGGAGAAGTGATATGAGCGCAATCGAAACCTGGGGCGAGATGGTGCGGGTGGAGCACGCCCAGTCCGACCGCATGCGCGGCGTGCGCCCCACCGATACCTGGAACCAGTTTGCCGCCCAGTTCAAGGCCGATCCTCACCGCACCGACGATCGCACTGTCGAGATGCTCCGCTCACGCCTGATCCCCGGCGAAACCCTGCTGGACATCGGCGCCGGCGGCGGCCGGCTGGCCCTGCCCCTGGCGCTGACCTGCCGCACAGTCACCGCCGTGGAGCCGTCGCCCAGCATGTGCGCCGTGCTGCGCGAGACCGCCGATGAGTACAACATAGAGAACGTTTCGATTGTCGAGTCCGGTTGGCTGGACGCCGACGTCGAACCCGCCGACGTCGCCCTGTGCAGCCACGTGGTCTACGTCATCGAGGACATCGGATCCTTCGTCCGCAAGATGGATAGCCACGCCCGCCGCCTGGTCATGGCCGTGGTGTTCGAAGCCTCGCCGCTGTCGCAGGTCTACGGCCTGTGGGAGCGGGTCCACGGCGAAAAGCGCCACGCCCTGCCGTCGCTGCCCCACTTCCTGCCGGTGCTTGACGAGCTGGGCATCCAACCCCGGGTCACCGAGCTGGACCAACAGCCGCCCCGCACCTTCAACAGCATCGAAGAAGCCCGCGAAGCCGTCGCCCGCTGGCTCTACGTAACCCCCGAAACCGACGCCATGACCCGCCTGGAGCAAGCGCTGCAAGACGCCCTGCACGAGGTGGATGGCGCCTGGCAAATCGCCGGGGCGCAGCCGTCACGCCCCAACATCGTGTCCTGGGAAACCACCCACCATTAGGTTCCCCATCGAAGACCGCTCATCACAGGCAAAAGAAAACCCCCACTCCAAGTAGGGATCCATTGGCACCGGCGGAAGGAATCGAACCCTCGTTTTCGGTTTTGGAGACCGATGCGTTACCACTACACCACGCCGGTACGCTCCATCCATTCTAGCAACCACCCGCATACCGCGCAACACGCGCCTCAATCCCGGCAGTGTTCCGATTTAAGTTTAAGCGGTTTGGTTAATCAGGCCGCGCTGTTGGAGCAGTGCCAACGGGTTGTGGGGCGACCATGCCGTGCCCATCTCTCCGCGTCGTCGGTACTCCCGGTTTTCCCGTTCCAACCGCGCCGTGGTCTTGCTCTGGACTCCTGCTTGCCCAGCAGTGACGCTATGATTTGCCGGTTGTCGACACCCTCTAGTCGGCGACGCGGTAGGCGACGCATTCGACTATTTCGATGAGCAGCGGCTTTTGGGCGAGACCGGTAGTGCCGATGACGGCGCGGCAGGGCGGGTTGGGAATGAACTCCCGGTACACCGTGTTGAATTCGGCCCACCGGTCCATGTTGGTCAGGAACACAACCATCTTGATCACCCGTCCGAAGTTGGTGCGAGCCGCGCTCAGGATGGTCTCGACGTGCCGGAAGCAGGCGCGGTATTGTTCCACGTAGGTCTCGCCGACGGTGACGCCGTCGAAGTTGGAAGAAGTGGTGCCGCGGCAATGCACCCTGACCGCCCGCACCTTGAGCATCCGGGTCAGGTCTTCCTCAAAGTAATCGCTGTACAGGCCGGTGCGGTAGGAGACGGAAGCGGTGGCGTCGTGGCGCCCGTCGGCGATAATCAGGTCCAGCAGCCGGTCCCGCTCGTCGAAGGGCAGGGCTTGGGCCTCCTCAATGCCCATGGCGTCAAGCTCGGCCAGGGTGAGAGCAGCGCGTCCGGTTCGGGTCATCGTTGGGCGTCCTTGTATTCGGAGTACGGGTGTTCGGAGTACAGCCGCCAGGCTTGCCTGGCCTCGCGGGGGCAGCCCATATTAGCCCTCAGCAGCGCAAGGCTGCAAGCGAAGCGAAACTGACTGACAGGGCCTTTCGATTATCGGTAGAGACCGTCATTCCGGCGAAAGCCGGAATCCAGATGTAGTCGCTACCCGGCGCACTGAACGAGTTATAGCGCGAAATGCCGCTACTCCCCGGGCCAACCGCATTGCAGTAACTGTACCATGTGTTGGTCCACGTGAAACTACTGCTGTTAGCAACCACTCCACGGCCCCGGTCACATCGGAACGCCGTATTCTGGTTGATCGTCATGGTGTACGACTTGTAACTAACCGCATTGTCCGTAGCATGATTGAGTTGGACGGTGGAGTCTCCAGCGCTGCATCCCTTGATGTCGATTTCATCGCCATAGTCAACGGTGTCCTGAGTTAGCCTGCCAGATGTGCAGTTGCCGTTGAGAGAAAGATTGCTCCCCACCGTAACCTTGACTCCGCTTGACGAATCAACATCATTCTCCGAATACGGATTGCCATCCCCTGGTGCTTGGAAATTCCCGTGAAAGGAACGGTTCATGACGACCACGCCTTCGCTTTCCATCCACTCGATGGCCTTGCGCTGCTCCGAGCCGGATGGTGCGTTGCTGATGTAGAACTCCACCTCGGGGGCAATCGCGTAGATGGTCTCCGCCCCCGAAGTGCCGTGGGTGTTGTCTGATGCTTTATCGTGATTGGGGGCCTCGCATCCCTCGAAGTCCGATGACTTCCATACGCCGTTGCTGGTTTTGATGTAGCACTTCGTCTTGACCCGGGCATTGCCATCTTCATCCAGGTCGGGTGGCGTGGGTAGTAGCCCTTGAAGGGACGACATGCGCCAGCCGTCAAAGCCGGTGTCGATGATGCCGACCTTGAGGCGCGTGCCCGTGCTCGTCATGTCGTCGTAGCCCGTCATGCCAGGCATGCACGCCGTGGCGGAAGAGTATGTCATCGTTGTAGTTGCTGACCGACTGGTTCATGCCTGCTGCCGGGGAGCCGGCTTCGGCGGTGGATTGTGGAATCAGCAACGCCGACGCCGCGACTGCCGCAACCGCCAGAGCAATGATCGCCACTGCCGCAATGCCGCGTTGAAATCGTGATCGTAAAAGATGTGCCATTGGTTGTTGGACTCCTCGAATCAATCTGATGTAGGACAGAAGCTGCGATGTGCGTTCAGGTGGGATCGTTCTTGATGGGTTCCATCAGGCGGAACACGCCCTCGACCTCACTCAGGGCGGGGACCGCGACAAGATCGACACTGGCGTAGATGGTGCCCGCGTCGCGGTGATCTTCGTACGTGAATCCGCGTTGCTCCAGCCACGCGACGATGGCATTGCCATCGGTGTCAGCCGTGAGCCGAATCCAGACACGTTGTCGTTTTTGAGGAACGGATTCTGACTGACCTCCGACACCTTGCCGCTCCGCCTGTTCTTGTTGGGCCTTTTCCACCAGGGACATCAGCACCGGGTCAACATTGCTGCCATCGTCCTCGACCATGGGTGGCGGCGGACCGCAATCCGTGATGGGATTTCCCTGACTGTCACGAGTGTTCGAGCAGATCGTGGGCCTCGGCGTGGGAGTTTCGTCAGTCCCGCTCGCCTGCTACGGAATCGTGATTGGCTCAGCGCCGTCCGATGGCGGCTGATCGCTGGCCACCGCGTTCGCAGCCGTCTCTCCGGCGCCCGGCGATGTGGACGCGGCGGGGCCGCAGGCCAGGGCTGCCATGGCCAGGGCGATGGACCCCAGGGCCATGGCCAACACCAGCCAGCGAACCAAGTCGCGGCGGTGGATGAATAATCTGAATGTCGTCATGTACTGTCCTCCTGTGGTGTATCAGTGTGGCGGGTGGATAAAGTCTCCGTTCCCATGTTGCGCCAAGGGCGCGGTTCCGCCAACGAAAAAGCCCCGCCGCAAACGACCGGGCTGGACACTCTGGAAGCGCCGGGCTAACATTAAGCCCGATGGCGGACCCACATTCCCCATCGACCGCTGCCCCGGTGTTAGCGTCACCGGGGCCGTTTTGTTGGCCTGGGCAGTGCATGGCATTAACCGATTCCTTCCTGTCAAAACGACGAATATCGTTGTCGACGCAGGTCAAACGACAATAAATTATCGCAGCCTGCACCCAACGGCCCTATGGAAACAATCCGTGCTGAGCTACGCAATGCTACAAATCCATCGTGCAAAAATTGAGCCAAGCAACGGTGAAAAGCTGGATATGTAAAATAGTTATCAAATTAATGCGATTACTGTGTAAATAATTATCAACAATTGCGTCCAATCACTGCCCCGTACCGCCATCCCCAGGCGCGCTACCCCCGGTGCAGCGTACGGATTGGCCGCCACCATATCGTGAATACCCACTCTGCGAAATTAACTGTCCGACATCGGTTTAAATTGGCAAATTCCACGCATTTCCAGGCGGTTGAACTGATTACGGAGTCCATCAGTGGACCAGCCGATGTCCGGATTTATCGACCTCGGAATCGGAGTAGCCAAATCGCCTCGCAAGCGACCAATTCCCCCTTGACAATCCCAAACATACGTTCTTATACTGTATCCGTCACGTGAAACATCAGCCATCGCCAGAGGTCCCAAGGGTCGTTTGCGGCCACCCCGTCAGAATCAAAATCGCAAAACCCTGTCCCGAGCGACCATCGTCCGCCCGTTTCTCAGCGGCGTGGTCATCCCGGTGACACAGCGACAGTCCACTCGCTGCGTTCTGCGCGACCCCAGCGTCGTCAACGGTCTCAGTGGGCAAAAACCCCTTGCGTAACCCCGGCCGTGGGGCTGACACCGACCTCCAAACCCTCTGGCAGCGCTGCACCAACCAACCAACCACCGCAACGAGCAGGAAGCGAGAAAGCCATCATCCGGTAAAGAACCCAACCACCAATATAGGAGCCGGTGCCCATGAACGCCGTCCATCACCTGGACCGCAGCCAACTGTACCTGGGCTTCGTCACCCGCGACGTCCGTGCCGGCGACTACGACCGTGCAGCCCGCGCCATTCACCGCGCGGCCACCCATGCCGCCACCGCCGCGGCCGTCCACTGGCATCACAACCACTACAGTTGGCGCCGTTTGACCACGGTGCTGGTCGCCTTGGTGCGCGACGGTCTCATGGACTATCGACACCTGCGCGCGTTTCGGCAGTTGTACCGACTGCCCGACCTGCTCGCCGCCGCCAACAACGACGTAACCGTCCTCCGCAGACTGTTGCGCCGCGCCCGGCGTCGCGTCCTGAGTCTGCATCAGGCCGTAAAACGGGCAATGATGCTGGACCCCAACCCGCTGAGCGTCCAGGACTACCTGGCCCTATGGGAAGCCGCCCCCTCCGCCCGCCGGCCCGAACCCGAACCAAAGCCGATCACCACCATGGGCGAATACCGCCGCGCCCTGGGCCTCTACGTCCCATCCGGGACCGAGAACCACCCCCTCGACTGCAACTGCTGCCGCATCCGCTGACCACAGCCCCGCCCGCACAACCACCGTTCCTTGTCATCGCAAGGGTAGCACCGTCACCCCGCACTAGACGGGGGGCAGCAATCACGCCGCCCCCAATGCCTTCAACCATCACTGGTTCCAGTTACTTGGTGATAATGACGACCAAACGCCATGCTGCGGCGCAGTATTGACCACGGCGAATCAACATGTACAATGCCATCCACCAGCAAGAGGAGAAAAGAAATGGCCACGGAAAGCAAACCCACCCACAACGTGGACCTGGCAGACCTCATTGCGGCCAGCAAGAACGATAACGGGTCAAAAGAACTCGAAGAGCTTATGGTTAAATCCGCCAGAGAAAGCCTGAGCATCGAGGAGATACGGGAGCAGCGGCTCTCTTTCGTCATGGGTATGCTCTCTCGTAATTCCACCATGACCCGCGAGGAAGTGCGCAAGCTCCTCGAAAGTCAGTATGGATAAACCATGAACCTCTCCGAACTCCCCGGAGGCGAAACCAACCCCATTTACCAGCAAGTGGCGGCCTCGAACAACGCCCGGCAATACGGGTTCCTGTCCTCCATGATCCAGGCCGCCATTGCCAGCAATAAAACGTGGCTGTCCGAATCCCTTATCAAAGCGATAAACTTCCACGCCATAGTGGGTCTCCACGATCAGGCAGGACAGTACCGCTCAGTTGAGGTATTAGTCGGCAATCATCAACCGCCAGAAAGCTACCGTGTGGCGTCGCTGATGGAGGATTTCGTCAATACCGTAAACCGATACTGGGAGACGGCCACGGCGCTAAACTTGGGGTCTTGGGCTTTGTGGCGTCTCAACAACATCCACCCCTTCGTGAACGGCAATGGGCGTACTGCCAGAGCCGTCTGCTACTTCATTTTGTGCGTCAAAGCCGGCGGTCTACTGCCGGGAAGTCCCATTCTTCCAGAAGTTCTCAGCCAAGAACCTGTACATTCTGAGTACGTCGCAGCATTGCAACTGGCGGACCAGGGCGACATGAACAATTTGCTTGCACTCGTACAAAGGTTGATTATGCAACAACTTCAATAACGGCGAAGTGGCCGGTCGCCACCATCAACATAAACCGCTTAGAAGTCTCCCGTCCCCCGTTGTCCTACCACAGGCCCCGGTGGAACCGGAGACTTTGCGGTTAGTAATGGAGCCCGGCAAAGCCCGCCATCATGTCGATCTCCACTCCGCCTCAGAAAAACAGAGCAAGACTGCCGCGCCGTCCCCACTGCCATGCGAGTGGGCGGGCGCATGCCCCACCGGCCGGTTCAGCCACCCCGACCACAGGAACACGATGAAGATCAGCAGCGCCATGGCGACCACCACCGCCAGCGCCAGGCAGCCGAACCGCGCCATTGCCAGCCGGAATTACGAGGCCGGAATAACCGGCAGCCGCAGCCGCGACGGATATTGCCCGTTGTGCATGATGGTTTGCACCGCCGGCACGCACTCCGTGGCCGCCCACGGATCGCCAGCAGTGTTGAAGTTCCGGTCGAACCTGGGGAAGTTGCTGCTGCTGATCTCCAGGCGCACCCGATGCCCCGCCTTGAACACGTTGCTCGTCGCCACCAAATCGATGGTGTACTCCTCCACCGCGCCCGGCGTGATTGGCACTGCGGCGTCCGTTCCCTTCCGGTAGCGGCCCCGCATGATCCCGTCGACCAGCGCCCGGGCCGCGCCGCACGGCTCCACGTCCACCAGCTTGGCGGTGAAGTCCGTGTCCGCCCCGGTGGTTGCGGCGAACAGCGTCACCGTCAGCGGGCCGGTCACCTCCAGGTCTTCCGTAAGCGGCGGGGTGGTGTAGCACAGCACGTCGCTGCGGTTCTCGATGAACTGCTGGTCGTAGGACCCGCCCGGCACGAACGACGGCCCGCAGCACAGCGGCCCGCCCCGAGTCGGCGCCGGATCCCGCGGGTCGTACAGGAACACGTCCGCCGCCTCATCGCCCGGCGCATCCACCGACAGCCCGCCGTCCCCCGACGACGTATTGGCCTTGCCGCCGCTGTGCAGGTAGTAGTCGGTGTACTGCGTCCGCGCCAGCGGCCATTCCTGCTCGTTGCGCCATTGGTTGTCGCCCATCACGAAGATGCGCACCGGCGCGCCGTCGTTGGCCCCGTTCTCCTCGCCCTTCAGCCAGTGGTCGAACCATTGCAGATGAATGCCGTCCGTGTCGATGGCCGGCCCGGCTGCGCCCAGGCCAAAGAAGAAGTCGCCGGAGGTCTCGCCGAAGGGGCCGTGGTGCCACGGGCCCACGATGAGACGCTGCCCGCCCCGCGCCGTGGCGTCCTCGGCCTGCTTGCGCATCCCCACGAAGTTCCGCAGGGTACCCAGCAGGAAGATGTCGTGCCAGCCGCCGATGTGCAGCGCCGGCGTGGTGATGTGCGGGTAGTGATCTTCGATCCGCCAGCGCTTCCAGTACTCGTCGCTGCTGGAGTGCTTGATCCAGTCGTAGAAGTACCCGGCCAGCGGCTCCTTCAGGTGCGGCAGGTCCACGATAGGCTGGTGCTTGAAGGCGCAATCCAGCTCGTTGAACGCCGCCAGCAAACCCTCTCGCGTTCCGTCGGGCACGTCGTGGCGGCTGCTGATGGCGCCCAGGTTGGCCATGGTGAGCTGCCGCATAGTCCACGACAGGGCAAAGCCCCACGCCAGCGCGCCGCCCTGGTAGGTCCAGCCCTCGTAGTAGTCCGACGCCGTTATGCCCGGCGCGATGCAGGTCAGGGCCGGCGGGTTGGTGATGGCGCACAGCCACTGCGTCGCCCCCACGTAGGACCGCCCGAACATGCCCACCTTTCCCGTGCTCCACGGCTGCTCGGCGCACCAGGCCACCGTGTCGTAGCCGTCGTTGGGCTCGTCCAGGAACGGGTAGAACTCGCCCTCCGAGGCGTACCGGCCCCGCGTGTCCTGTACCACCACCGCGTACCCGTGGGACACGGCACGCAGCACGTCCAAGCCGCCGCCCACACCCTGGAACTTGTCGTAGGGCGTGCGTTGCAGCAGCACCGGAAACGCCTCGTCCCCTTCGGGACGGTACACGTCGGCATACAGGGTGACGCCGTCCCGCATCCTGACCGGCACGCCGAATTCGCTTGAGATCTTGGTATAGGGGCCCATCAACTCAGCTGGCATAACGTCACCTCCCGGTTGGCGACATTATACACAGCGCAACCGGACGCCTGCCCAGGCGCGTACCCAGTTTGTCATCGCGAGGAGCGCAGCGTGGCAATCCCGTCGCCGACTGGGATGTGACGTTGGATGAAGCGCTTACTGCGCTCACGCGTACCCGGTTTGCGGCGGGAGCACGTCAGAAGCAGGATTTTCAAGATTTAAGGATTATCAGGATTGGGAGATCTCCATCATGGGACGGTTCCAATCCTGTCAAATCATAAAATCCCGCAAATCCTGCTTCTGACGATTTACGAACATGGATACCCACGCGGCCTACTGCGTCCGAAACTGCGGCGCCATCAGCCCCACTTGCAGCGAGGGCGGCAGGTTGTTGCGCGTGACCTGCATCCGGCCCTGCGCCTGCAAACTGCCCTCGGCGACCCCCAACTCCCGCAGGAACGTCTCCGGCCCCTCGGGTTCAACCGCTGAGGGTTCCCGCTCCGCCCGGTAGTGCATGGGAATCAGCCACTTCGCGTCCAGTTGCTGCGCCGTCTGGTTGATGGCGCGATACGACAGCAGGTTGTGGTCGGACCCGCCGGCCGGCGCCAGCACCACGTCGGCCGGCCCGATGAGGTCGATCTGCTGCGCCGTCAGTGGCTGGGTGATGTTCCCCAGGTGGCACACGTTGATGCCGTCCAGGGCGATGGCAAACGCCACGTTGCGCTTGTTGCGCGGCGTGCCCTCGGGCAGCGGGGTCATCACCGCCCGAATCGTGATCCCCTGGAACTCGTACTCGCCGGGCGTGTCGAACACTCGTGGCTGCCCGTCGACCTCGCCCGCGCTGTTGTGCATGGGATCATCGTGGCTCACCGTGACGCCCACCGCGTCCACTACTTGCCTCGGGTCGATCTGCACCCCCAGGCCACTCACGCCGGAGGCATACGGGTCGGTGATGATCGACAGGCCCGCGTTTGTCGAGCGCAGCCTGAAACAGGCGTGTCCCAGCCAGTAGATGTCCATGGGTTGCTGCGGTTACTCGGCGTCGCGTGAAGGTTTAATCGCGAACCGGTCCAGCAGCGCCCATCCCGCCGGCACCGCCAGGCTCGCCACGATGAGCTTCGCCAGATCGCCGGCGATGAACGGCAGCAGCCCGCACTGCCAGACGTTGGCGCAGCCCCAGGCCTCGGCCACGTTGGCCGGCAGGAACAGGTTCAGTTGGATCAGCCCCGGCACGTAGAGCACAGCGTTGCCCATCAGCATCGCCGCTAAGATCCAGGGACGCCGGTTCCATCCCCGCTCGCACAGCCAGCCCACCAGTGCCGCCGCAGGTATGAAACCCACGATGTATCCGCCCGAAGGCAGCAGCCAGAACCAGCCCGACGCGCCTCCGGCGAAGAACGGCAGGAAAGCGCCCTCCAGGGCGTAAAGCGCCAGCGCCAATCCGCCGCGCCAGCCGCCCAGCATCGCCCCAACCAGCAGTACGGCGAAGGTCTGCCCGGTGATGGGCACCGGAGTGAACCCCAACGGGATCTTGATCTGCGCGAACAGCGCCACCACCAGGCTGCCGGCTACAACCAGGGCTATGTCCCTGGTGATGCGGCGAGCGCCGGCGGACTCGGGCAGGATCAGGTCAGCCAGAGTACCCGGAAGCGGTTGTGAGGGGATCGGAACAGCGGTTGGCGTTTGCATTGCGCTAATATCGTACCACTTGCCCTGCCCCGTTCGAACACAGCGACTTGAGCATAATAAGCCAGAGTTGATGTTCGACTTGCTATGAGGCTACCGGCCCTCGCGCAGCCGGAGAATTTCAGCTTCCAGCTCCTGCGCCCGGGCTTCGGCGCTGATGCGGGCGGCGCGCTCGGCGTCGGCCCGGGCACGCTCCGATTGAAAGGTGGGGATGTGCTCCTCGGTGGCCGGATCGTACAGTCCCAGGACGCCATCCTTCACTCGCAGGATCAGGTTCAGCGCTGCGCTGTATCCCTGGAACACCCCGGGCGCGATTTCGCTCAACTCGATCTCTTCATACCTGCCGTCCACCAGCCGGTAGCCCCGCAGCGTGAACCCGTAGAACCGCCCCTCGCCGTCGAACAGCCAGTACTCCCCCACCCTCAGCCGCTCGTAGTAATCCTTCTTCGGCCCCAGATCGTCGGCGGCGGTGTACCGCGACGCCACCTCCATGATGAAGTCCGGTGGTTTGCTCTGCTCGGAGATGACGTAGCCGTTGCTGGCTTCATAGGCGTCGAGGTCAACGTCGAAGGCCACTAGCAGATCCGGGTAGCGGTTGTCGTTGGAGTCGTAGTCCGGGCCAAGGATGACGTAGCGATCGCCGGTGACCAGCGTGGTGTCGGATTTGCCCAGGTATTGCGACAGGTGGTGCGTCTGGCCAGGTTCGTGCAGGTGTTTTACAGAGGTCATGTCGTCAGGGTGGCGCTGCGGGATGTCGGGGAGGACTACGGATGGGGACGGCAATTTGGCGGGTCTCGTGGTGGTCATGGCGAGCCTCGATGGGTCAGGCGAAGGTGTGGCGGTTAGCGGCATCGGCAAACGCATCATACCACTGCGTCGGCCGCCGACGGCAGCGAGCGGCGAAGCGGCTTCATCATCCCAATGGCGCATAGTGACTAGCGGCATATCAGCATTTGCAATTTTTTAGAAAATTACTAAAATATTGCCGCGAACGCGCTGCGTTAGCCCGGGTCCATCCACGGACCCGGCCGCCGTTTCCGCCCTGGGCTGGCCTCAGAGCATTTGCCTGGACCCTGCTCAGACACAGCGCAAGGGAACCTCGCGGCATTTCCCCAATCCCCTCAAATCAGTGCCAACGGTATCTGCATTATGAAGCATTTCGCCCTGTCGTACCGGGTACCAGCATACCCTCGGCTGTTTTGGATCCTCTTGACTGGTCTTTACGCAAAATTTAGGAAAAGTATAAAGACAGGGTAAGCTGGCTTGACCCAAACATCACTAAAGGTTCAGCCATGCTCACC
>DAOUHZ010000142.1:0-22721 GCA_034428455.1 Dehalococcoidia bacterium | reverse complement strand
CGAATACTACCTAGCCACCCCAGACCCACCGCCACAGCTCTTTACCCCTCCAAGTCGCCAAACCGGGTACGCGTGAGGGTGCAGGTGATCGGAGTGCCCGATCCGCGCCTGACCGAGGTCGCCTGCGCCTGCGTGGTCGTCGAGCCGGGCCAGGCAATCACCGACGCGGATCTGGACGGTTTCTGTCGCGGCAAAATGGCCAGCTTCAAGATACCGCGTCACCTCGTCGTCATGGACGACTATCCCATGACCTCCAGCGGCAAGGTGCAGAAGTACCTGCTCCGACAAATGGCTGCGGAACAACTGGGCCTGGCCGGGTAGTGTCATTGCGAGCGCAGCGTGGCAATCTCGCCAGGACAATCAGTCTGCCCCATAAGGCGCTCTTCCCGATGACATGGTGATTGACAACCGAATGACCCCTTACATCGGCATCACGGGTTTCTGCTCGCGTAGCGAGGTTGACGCCGTGCTCGACGCTATACCTGCCGAGCCCAACCGCCTGCTGATGTGCGGCGCCCTGCTCAGCAACGCTCTCCTATCCGGCAAACCCAGCGACGCTCCGAATCGCTGCCCGGCGCCTGACCGAATCGCGGCCATCTTCTCCGACGATCCGCGCTGCCTCAACTTGGTTCACTACCGTCCGCCCCCGGGCGCCGACCTGGCGGATGCTCTGTCCCGCGCCACCGAGGTTGGCGGCCCGCATTGCCACGGCGTCCAGATCAACGCCACCCGCGGCGCTCCCTGGCCTGACCCTGGCGCTCTCGCGGCGTACCGCGGACGCTGCCGTCCCTCCCGCATCGTGTTCCAAGCCGGACGCGAGGCCATGGAGTCCGCCAACCACCGGCCCGATGAGTTGGCCCGCCGGTGCGCCGCATATTCCGGCCTGGTGACCGACATGCTGGTTGACGCCTCGGAAGGCTTGGGCATCCCGCTGGACGCTGCCCGCTCCGCCGACTACTTGGCGGCAATCCGCTCTGCCGCCCCGAAACTCGGCCTGGTAGTCGCCGGCGGTCTCCACTCCGGCAACGTCGCCGAACTGCTGTCTCCCTTGCTGCCCAAATGGTCCGCCGTCAGCATAGATGCCGAGGGTCGTCTGCGCGATATCGACGATCACCTCGACCTTCCGGCGGTGCAGGCTTACCTACAGGCAGCAGCGCAGTTGTTGACGTAGGTCGTTCTATAATTCGGCATCGCAGTGGCACCAGTGGAAATCAGTTTCGCGAGTGGCAAACTCGAGAGAATATTCCGTTCGGAAACGAACCTTGTAAGGGTCTACGGACCTCGTAGAGCGAGGGCGATACGAGCCCGGCTTCTAACTTTGGAAGGCGCCGCTACCCTGTCAGAAATCCCGATTACGCCACCGGAACGTCGGCATCAACTTACCGGCAATCGCGATGAGCAATACGCTGTGGATATCACTCAGCCCTATCGTTTGGTATTTGTACCGGACCACGACCCGATACCTCGCCGCTCCGATGGAGGTATTGACACTGACCGGGTTACCGGTATCGTCATCATCGAGGTGATAGACTACCACTAGGGATGCACGAACATGGCAAAGCGGACTTATCCATACCAACCCGATTATGCCACTCCTCCGGGGTATGTTCTGGAAGACCACCTTGAAACCCGGGGCCTGACACCTGCCGAATTCGCGCGGAGATGCTCGCTATCGTGCGAACTTATCGAGGGCGTCATAGATGGCAGCGCTCCGATTGACGCAGACTTGGCGGCTATCTTAGGACAGGAATTCAGCCTGGCAGCGAGCGTTTGGCTCAACATGGAGGCGATTTACCGCCGTCGCTTGGAGCAAGAAGCGGCGGCGGATGCCCCTCCCGCTGCCTGACATACGCTCGTCGTCGTGCCGAACTGCTCTCGCCCCTTCTGCCCGAATGGTCCGGCGTGAGCATCGACGCCGAGGGCCGCCTCCGCGACGCTGGGGACAACCTGAACACCGACGCTGCGATAGGGTACCTGCGGACGTCGTTGCAATTGCTGGATTGACCCGGAGTCGTTCGTGACCACGCTTTTGACAAAACGCATCGTCTGCCTCGCCAATTCCCGTAAAATGGCGGGCCGCTGCGTCGCCGGCAAGGAAGTATCTGAGAGCGGGCACCCGGGGAACTGGGTCCGTCCGGTCAGCAACCGCGAAGGCGAATCAATCTCGGAACCAGAGAGATGCTATGCCGACGGCAACGAACCACAACTGTTGGACATAATCGAAGTGCCCCTTCTCGAACCCAAACCCAAGGGCTACCAGCAGGAAAATTGGCTGCTCAACACCTCCCGCCAGTGGCGCAAGACGGGCCGCCTGTCGTGGGGTGATTTGCCGGCTTATGCCGACCCGGAAGACCCGCTGTGGACCAACGGGTTCAACTCACGAGGCGGCGAAAACGATCAGGTTCCTGCGGGCCTCGCCGCCGAACACGACACCTCGCTCCGACTGGTCAGGGTCGACGATCTGACCGTAGTCATCTCCGAGCCGTCGCGCCCCAGCGCAAATTACCCAATCTTGCGCGGACGTTTCAGTCACTGTGGCGAAACCTACTGCTTCCGCATTACCGACCCGGTTAGCGAGAGCGGGTCCGTTGGCCTTCCCTACCGCGAATACCCGGTGGGCGAGCGTTACCTGACCGTGAGCCTCGGGGAACCATTCGAAGGCAACGCGTACAAGCTCATCGCCGCCATCATCAAACCGTGACGCAGGAGTTCAGTTTGAGCCAAGCCAATCCGACGGTGTTGACCGTCGGGCACTCCAACCACCCGCCGGAGGTATTCGTCAGCCTGCTGGTCCGCCACGGCGTCGATGAAGTCATCGACGTCCGGTCTGCGCCGTACAGCCGCTATACTCCTCAGTTCAATCACGAGGGACTCCAGCGGATGCTGGATGACATCGGCATCGGCTACAGGTATATGGGCGGTGAGTTGGGCGGCCGCCCCGCGGATCGTTCGTGTTACGACGCTGACGGACGCGTTCTGTATGATAAGGTCGCGGCGACCGATGCATTCGAGGATGCATTGCGGCGGGTCACCTGGGTGGCGGATGAAAACCGCGTGGCTTTATTGTGCACCGAAAAGGAACCCCTGGAATGTCACCGCACCTTGCTGGTGGCGCGGGCGCTGACCAATGGGCACGTCGATGTCGCTCACATCCAGGCAGATGGGTCCCTGGAAAGCCATGACGACGCTATGAGCCGACTGCTGGAGCTCCACAAGATGCCGCCCCACGGTGATATGTTCCGCACCCGCTCAGATGTGGTCGCCGAAGCCCTTGACCGGCAGGCGAGCAAGTTCGCCTACGTAGCAGCGGAACTGGCGTCTGCCAACGCTAAATGGGAAGCCGCGCCGTGAAACTCTACACCATCGGCTTCACCCGGAAGTCCGCGGCCGAATTTTTCGGCTTGCTCCGGGAATCGGGCGCAAAGCGGATGGTCGACGTGCGCCTGCGCAACACGTCAGGATTAGCCGGGTTCTCCAAGAAGAGCGACCTCCCGTGGTTCCTGCGCGAGCTCTGCGACATGGATTACGTCCACCTGCCCCGTCTGTCTCCCACCGACGCGCTGCTGGACGGTTATCGCAAACGCGACATAAGCTGGGATGAATACGTGCCCCAATTCCACTCCATCATCGACCGCCGGCTCATCCGGGCCGCCATTCCGCAGGATATAATCGCCGACAGTTGCCTGCTGTGCAGCGAGCCCCAACCCGACCGGTGCCACCGTCGGCTCGTCGCCGAGCACCTGCAACAGCACTGGGGCGACATCGAGATCATACATTTGACATAACCACCGTCATCATTCCGGCGAAAGCCGGAATCCAGCCGGAGGGAACCGCCATGTCGCAGGTCAACACCGTCCTCGGTCCCATCGACTCCTCCGAGATGGGTTTCACCCTCAGCCACGAGCACATCACCCTGGGCGCGGCCGGCGCGGCGGCCACCTACCCCGGCTTCCAGGACCGCCAGGCCATCGCCGACGCGGCCACCGCGGCCCTTACCGAAGCCTACGAGGGCGGTGTCCGCACGATCATCGA
This sequence comes from Dehalococcoidia bacterium, assembly GCA_034428455.1. Lineage (GTDB taxonomy): Bacteria > Chloroflexota > Dehalococcoidia > Lucifugimonadales > UBA3495 > Bin87. The sequence continues at coordinate 18,689 of DAOUHZ010000142.1, read as the reverse complement.
CGTCACCACCTTCGACCTCGGCCGTGACGTCGCCATGATGCAGGAGGTCAGCCAGCGCTCCGGCGTCCATGCCATCCCCTGCACCGGCAACCACCTGGCCGTGCCTCGCATTTTCTGGCGCGCCCCCGTGGATCGCGTCGCCGCCCTGTTCATCAAGGAGATCGAGGAGGGCATCGAGGACAGCGGCATCAAGGCGGGAATCATCAAGGTCGCCAGCGATCGAGGCGGCATCACCGAAAATGAGGAGATCATCCTGCGCGCTGCCGCCCGCGCCTGCAACGCCACCGGCACCCGCATCAGCACCCACACCTGGTCGCCCGACCGTGTGGGCGAAGAGCAGGTCCGCATCCTCAAGGAGGAAGGTGTTGACCTCAACCGGGTCTACATCGGTCACAGCAACGACGACACCGACGTCAGCTACCTGATCGGCCTCTTGGAAGAGGGCGTGTGGCTTGGCCTCGACCGTTACCCCGGCGGACGCACGCCCGAAACTCCCAGGTGGGAAACGCGGACCGAAGTGGTGAAGCAGCTCATCGACGCCGGCTGGGCCCACCGCCTGATGCTGTCCCACGACCATTCCACGCCTGTGGTGCAACCCTCCGAGGAACTGCGGCGCGAGCGGGAGGAGTTCAACCCCGATGGTTACCTCTTCATCACTCGCAACGTCCTGCCCCGCCTCATCGAGTTGGGGGCCAGCGACGCCGACGTGCAGGCCATGATGGTTGACAACCCGCGCCGCTTCTTTGAAGACTGACTTCTACAAATCCCCTCTCCCTTGATGGGCAAAGTTGACCAAGATTGCGAGGTTCATCGTGAACATCGGTTTCTCCCTTTCCAACAACCAGGGACTCACCAACGTCCAGGACGTGGTGAGCGTGGCGGCCCGCGCCGAGGAACTCGGTTTCGACTCCGTCTGGGCCAGCGACCACGTGTTCAACGTCAGCTACGTTTACGAGCGCCTGGGCAACCGCCCCTACTACGACCCGCTGACCATCCTCACCTTCGCCGCCGCGCAAACCCAGCGGGTCATCCTCGGCACCAGCGTGCTGGTGCTGCCCTACCACAATCCCATGCGGCTCGCAAAGCAGGCGGCCACGCTGGATCAGCTGTCCGGCGGCCGCGTCGCCCTGGGCGTCGGCGTGGGCGTGATCGACACTGAGATCGAGGCGCTGGGCGTGCCTTTCGCCGAGCGCGGGCCCTACACCGACGAATCCATCGCAATCATGAAGACCCTGTGGTGCGATGACGAGCCGCGCCACGAAGGCCGGTTCTTCCAGTTCTCGGACATGGCCTTCTCGCCCCGCCCAGTGCGCCCCGAGGGGATCCCCCTTATCATCGGCGGGACCAGCCGCGCCGCTATCCGCCGCGCTGCCCGCCACGGTGACGGTTGGCACCCCACCGCCATGCCGCCGGAGGACCTCGCACAGGGCATCCGCTACCTGCACGAGCGGGCCGAACGCGCTGACCGTGATCCGGCATCCATTCCAGTTTCGGTGAGTGTGCCCTTGCAGGGAGGCCGGCCCGGTCGTTTCGCGCTGGGCACGGAGCCCGCCGAGATGCGCGCCAATGCCCAGGCTTTTGCCGACATTGGTGTCTCCCGCATCGTGGTTTCCCCTTACTCCGGCGACCCCGACGTGGTCTTCCCCGCCATGGAGGCCGTGGCCGCTGAGGTCATGCCGGCGGTGGCCGAATAAAGCATCTGTCAAAACTCCCTCTCCCCTGGTGGGAGAGGGTTGGGGTGAGGGGGCGTTCCCCTTCGCCATTGGAGTTTCCCTCGTGACCACCGCCAACCCTACCATTGCTCCGTACGGTTCCTGGCGTTCGCCGATCACCGCCGACGCAATCGTCGCCGAGTCCATCGGCATCAGCAGCGTGTCCATCGACGGTGACGCCATCCTCTGGACCGAGTCCCGCCCGTCCGAGGGAGGGCGCTACGTCATTGTGCGCATGGAGCCCGATGGCTCGGTCTCCGACGTCAACCCCGCGCCGTTCAACGCGCGAACCCGTGTTCACGAATACGGCGGCGGCGCCTGGATATCCGATTCCGGAACGGTCTGGTTTTCCAACTTTGACGACCAACGCATCTATCGCATTGAGCCAGGAGGCGTGCTGGAACCCGTCACGCCGGACGCCCCTTTGCGCTACGCGGACGCCGTGCTTGACCGTGCCCGCAACCGGCTTATCTGCGTCCGCGAAGATCACTCCGATCCCGACAACATCGTCAATGCCATTGCGGCCGTTCCCATCGACGGTTCCGGGGAGCAGACCGTCCTGTTCACCGGCTGGGATTTCGTGTCATCGCCCCGGTTGAGCCCCGACGGTTCCACCCTGGCATGGATGTCTTGGAATCACCCCAACATGCCCTGGGACGGAACGCATCTTTGGACCGCCCCCGTTCTCGATGACGGCGCTTTGGGCGACGCCGCGTCGGTCGCCGGCGGCGAGACCGTGTCCGTGTGTCAACCCGAATGGTCGCCCGATGGCGTCTTGCACTTCGTCGCCGATCAATCGGGTTGGTGGAACCTGTACCGTCTCAGCGACGACGGCCCGGAGCCCCTGTGCCCCGACGACGCGGAATACGGCCGGCCCCAATGGGTATTCGGCGCCCGCGCTTACGGTTTCGCCGGCAACGGGAACATCGTCTGCGCAGTGAACCGCCGCGGATCCTGGTCCCTCAACGTCCTGAACCCGAACACGCGTGTGAGCTCCCCGCTGAACGTCCCAACCGGAGAGATGGGCCGGGGCGATCTGGCCGTCTCCGGCGTAACCGCCGCCGTAATCGCAGGTGACGCTCGCCGGCCGATGTCCTTGATGCGGGTCAATCTCCGCAACGGCGAGTGGGATACCGTGCGCCGGTCTGCTGCCATCGACGTCCCGGCAGACTACATCTCATCGGCCCAGACCATCGAATTCCCGTCCACCGACGGCCGGTCGGCCTACGCCTTGTACTACGCTCCGGGCAATCCCGAGTACGACGCGCCCCAAGGGACGCTGCCGCCGCTGCTGACTCTGAGCCACGGCGGGCCAACCGGCGCCGCCTCCGGCGCGCTGGATCTGTCCGTCCAGTATTGGACCACCCGAGGCTTCGCCGTCGTCGACGTCGATTACGGCGGCAGCGTCGGATACGGCCGCGCCTACCGCCAGCTGCTGAACGGCAACTGGGGCATTGTCGACGTGGACGACTGCGCCAACGCCGCCCTGCATTTGGTGCACCAACATCTCGCCGACGGGGCTCGGCTGGCCATCCGGGGCGGCAGCGCCGGCGGGTATACGACATTGGCCGCGTTGACCTTCCGCAATGTATTTGCCGCCGGCGCGAGCTATTACGGCGTCTCCGACCTCTCCGCCCTCGCAGAGGATACCCATAAGTTCGAGTCGCGCTACCTGGACCGGTTGGTCGCTCCCTATCCCGAAGGGGCGGAAACCTATCAAAGCCGCTCACCCATCAATCATACCGAAGGATTGTCGTGCCCGATCATCCTTTTCCAGGGCCTCGAAGACCGTATCGTGCCACCCAATCAGGCCGAGATGATGTACGCCGCGGTACGCTCTAAGGGTATCCCCTGCGCGTATCTTCCCTTCGAAGGCGAGCAGCACGGCTTCCGCCGCGCCGAAAACATCAAGCGCGCGCTGGAAGCCGAGTTGTACTTCTATTCCAAGGTCTTCGGGTTCGACCTGCCCGACGCAATCGAGCCGGTTCAGATCGAGAACCTGTAGATTACGGCTTGCTCAAACGACCGCGTATCCCTATTTTGCTATAATTCAAACGTGGTAACCAGACCGACAGAGCAATTGGATCCCGAGTCGTTGGTGGCTCGGATCATCGCAGAGTTGCAGGCCAACCCCCAGGCCCAGCGACTGTTGTTGCGCGCGATGTTGACCAACGAGTTTTTGGGAATGCCCGCTCGCCTGGACCGGATCGAACAGGACGTAGCGGAGCTAAAGGGGGATGTGGCCGAACTGAAAGGGGATGTGGCCGACATCAAACGCAACGTCGCCTATCTGATGGGCAGCGATCTGGAAAATCGACTGCACAGAAAGGCGAGACCGTTGCTCAGCCAGAAGCTGGGCTTGCGGCAAACCGTGATAATGCAGAGTCAGCTTTTGGAGCCACTACCAGAGTTGGCCGGAGCAGTGAATGACGCGCTGGATAGCGGAGTGATATCTTCAGTTCAGGACAGGCGGATTACCGAAACCGACCTGATACTCCGAGCGCAAAGAAGCCATGACCGTTCACCCGTTTGGGTGTCGGTGGAAATATCCAGCAAGGTTGATGGTCACGACGTCCAACGGTCACGTGAAACTGCTGACGCCCTGACTGCAATTTTCGGTGTCGAAGCCATCGCCACAGTCGCTGGCTACCAGATTGACCCGCTGGACGATGAGCGGGCCAAAAATCTCGGCGTCGAATATATCCAGGTGACGCCGGACGCGCCGTACTCGGCCGGTCAATAGGCCGCCCGCAGCACTTCCATAATCGGGCCGGCGTCCACCACCTGCTTGGGGTTGGTGCTTAGGCTGCGGTCTTGCAGTGTTGCCGTGGCAATATATTCGAGGCCATCTTCCGGGACGCCCACCTCGCGCAGCGTCCGTGGCAGTTCCAGTTCCCGGCACAATTCGTCCACCGCGTCGGCCGCAGCCAGCCCCGCCTCCTCGTCGGTCATGGTGGAACTAGCCACCCCGATGGCCTCGGCAATGAGGCGTTGCCGGTCCGCGCAGGCGTCCAGGTTGTAGCGCATACTGTGCGGCAGCAGAATAGCGTTGGCCTCGCCATGCGGCACGTCGTACAGCCCGCCCACGTGATGGCAGGTCGCAGTGTTCAGCCCCAGGCCGCCGAAGGACCCCAGCGACGCCATGGCGCACGCGGTCTTGGTGGCCAGCAGCGTGTCGATGTCCCCGTCCTTACAGTTGGGCAGGTTTTGGAACAGCAGCCGGATAGCGTGCAGAGCCATCCCGTCGCCGATGGGGTTATGCCCGGTTGAGTAAACCGTCTCGATAGCGATCCTCAGTTGACCGATGGCCGTGGAGACCAGGATGCGCAGCGGTGTCGTGGCCAGGGCCTGTCCATCAATGACCACCGTGCGATGGGTAACTCCCTCCCCGGCGATGCTGAGCTTGCGCCCCTGCGCCAGGTCCGTGACGCCGCCCCCGCCACGGCTGAACTCGGCGCATCCCATGGTCGTGGGTACGCTGATGATCGGTACCTTGGGCGAAGGCGTGGGTGGCACGGTGATCTTGTCCGGAGGCTCGAAGATGATGGCGTAGTCTCGAATATCCCCGCCCTCGCCGAGCAGGACGGCTATGGCCTTAGTCGTGTCGTGCGTGCTGCCGCCGCCCACGCTGATGAAGACGTCCGGCTGGGTTTCCTGGGCCATCGCCGCGCCGGCCTCAACCGTTTGCACTGGCGAATGCGGCGCGACGCCCGAGTACGTCCCAACGTATCGTGAGCCCAGCGTTTCCTGGACGCGCGGCACCACGTCGCACGCGCTCAGAATTGTGGGTCCGCAGGTGATCATCGCCCGGCTGGCGCCCAGGCCATCCACGACCGCCGGCAGATCGTCTATCGCGGTCTCCCGACAGATGACGTCCTGGTGCAAGGGATCATATCGGTATCGCAGCGTGCTCGTGGTCATAATTGATTCTCCATTGCGCGGGACGGGTAAGGGTGAGGTTGTCGTCGAAAAGATCTAAATCACCGCCAAGTGGCTTTCATTCGCTCCATGAACGGCGTCCAGAGGAATACGTCTGTCCAGGGTTACCAGCCGGGCGTCATGCGCCACGGCCAAGGCCAGCAGGTAAACGTCCGTGAGTTGCCGGGGTCCTGACAGCCGCCGGATATCGACGAGCGATTCGTCCAGTAAGCTGATGTCGTCGGGGATGAACTGGTGATGTTCCATGGACATCGCAACCTGCAACCGTTCCATAGAGGCGGCTACGCTCGTGGGGTGTGAGTATTGCGGCTGGGACAGGATCCGGACGCAGCCGTTTTGTGTCAGTGGGCAAGTCAGCCATCCATCCACGCGATTGTCTCTGAACCAATCAGACGCCCTTACGTGGTGCAGGTGCTTCACGTCAAGCAGAGCGACAAGGACGTTTATGTCCAGCAGAGACGGAATGATCTAAAACCCCGCGGTTTCCCGGATTCTGTTGACCATCTCGTTCGTAACGACATGGCCGGTGGGCGGAAAAGGATGGAGAGCACGATACGCCGGGTCTTCGCACCGCGCTTCATACTCGGCTATCGCAACCTCCAGCTCCTCGGGGGTAAGCTTCACGGGGACTATCTCCGGCCACAAAACAACTACCTCCACCCGCTCGCCCTCAGGTAGATCTATGGGTTCGTCCAACTCTATGGTCTGACCCTTGACGGTGCCTCTCAGATCTATCCTCATTGCTCATTTCCTCCGAGTTACCCGTACATCTTTGCTCGCTCACTTCGCATGAAGTCCAGTGCTGCTTCCGTGAGCGCACCACCGCCTTCACAGATATTTTCTGCTTCCGAAAAGTCCGCTTCGGCCAACCCTGAGTTGCCCATTTTGGCGTGAATACCGGCACGAGAAGAGTGCCACATAGACAAAAGACCCGGATTGTTTTCCGTTCTTGCCGCATGGATAGCAAAAGACCAGTTGACCAACGCCTCTTCGAGATCACCTCGTTTGTCGCACTCTGCGGCCCGCTTTACGTAAAAGCCGCTGTTTCGTTTGGGGTCATACCTCCCACCCTTGTGAAAATTAGCGTCGCACCGGTCGCACACTTCCTCGTGCTCACTGGGACACTCGACGGTCCATCGGCTCCATGATCTGAACCATCCGCAGAGTGGGCAATGCTTGCCCAAATCCGCGCCGCACTCCGGGCATTTGTGGTGCGCTGGATGCGTCGTAAAGTGGCATTCAGGACAGTGGCTAACCGGCGGCTCGCCGGCCACCGGGTTGCCACGGGCAGCAAGCGACCATTCGCGTTCCTTGTCTGGCAGTCCGTGCTCATCGGCATTGCCGGCAAGGTCCAATATTAGGCAATCGCCTCCGTCCTCTTTGCGCCGCAAACCTCGGCCTACCATCTGGAGGTACAGGGCCAGGCTTTTGGTGGGACGGGTTATCATCACGCAGGACGCATCAGGCAAGTCAAAGCCCTCGGTGACTACGGCCACATTCACTAGCACCGTGATCCGCCTTGCTTCGAAATCCCTTTTCACCCGTTCCCGTTCGCTTTGCGATGTTTCTGACGTGGACAGTATCAAATCCGCAGTGATGCCCTTGTCCTCGAACGCTTGCACCAAATTGCGAGCGTGTCCTTGGGAAACGGCGTACGCAATGGTCTGACGGCCGGCAGCCAAGTTCTGCCAAAATTCCACGGCCAGAGTGGTCATTATCACCCGGTCATTGGCTCGCTCAATACCGCTTGTCGTATATTCGCCCTGCCTGATTTCTTTGCCGCTGATCCGGTTTTCCTTCTCATAAGGCACAAATACACGGGAATGAGCCAAATACCTATCCGCCTGCATCTCGGCGGTCTGCGGCCCCGTAACCAAGTTGTGAAACAGGTGGCAAAATCCCTCATCCGACTTTAGCCGCCACGGTGTGGCTGTCAGTCCCCAAACTCGGCCCGGCCACTGCTTTATCGCCCGTTCCCAACCACTGGCGGGAGCGTGGTGTGCCTCGTCAATGATTAGCAAGTCATCGCGGCCATAGTTATCCCAAACGGTTTCGGATTCCTTGTTACGCCGGCTTACGGTTTGAGCTTTGAATATCGCGACGCGATTTGGCCAGCCTGGTGCTGGCCGATCTTGCGGCCATCTCTCGGTAGCGTGCCTAGCATTAATTGACCAGTGCTCACTGAGTCTATCCTCAGTTTGCTCTGCCAACTCTTGCCGGTGCGTCAGCCACGCCGCCTTGCGTCCGTCAACCAGAAACTTTTTCAGCAACGCGCCAGCGATCTCCGTTTTGCCGCCGCCCGTGGGCAACTGAGTCATTACCCTCGCTCCTTCCAGGGCGAGGGCTTTCCGGGATTTCTCCAGCAGGTCTTGCTGGTAGTCGCGCAGTTTTCTTGTGCTCATGGCTGCGCCACCCCGGCCTTACTGGTTCAACCCCCGCTGCATCCCCCGCAGGTAGCCGGCCTGGCCGCCGTGCTGGTTTACCTCCCAGATGAGCAGACGGAACATATCGGCGACCGCCATGCTCTCCCCCCGGCGGTTCGTCATCTGGGTGCTCACCAGCGATTCGTCATCGTGGCTGTCCAGGAACTCCAGCAGGTTGTTTCGCGCGGCGTCGGCATACTCCATGAGGAGCGCCTTGCCCGGGCACCGCCAACTGGTCAGGTCTTCGATGGTGTAGCCGAACCCGACGTTCATGGGTTCCGGCTCAAACCCCAATCTCGCCGCCCACTCCCGCTCGTAGAGCTGCTGTTCCTGCTTGGCCAGCGATTGCACCCACATGTCCAAGGCGCGCCCATAGTGCCACACGATGAAACCGATAGAGTGGCACTGTTCGTTGGGCGTGAACTCGATCTCCTCCTGGGTCAGCCCGTCCACGTACCGGACCAGCCACTCCCAGTTGGCGTCGAACGATTCTTTGATGAACTCTTTGAGCGCCATGATTTCCCCCGCCTGCATTCAGGTGGTCCAGACCGGTTGCCGCTTTTCCAGGAACGCAGAGATGCCCTCTTTGGCGTCGTCGGCCAGGAGGTTATCCACCATGACCTTGCTGGCAAACTGGTACGCGGCGGGCCGGTCCATTTCGATCTGCCGGTAGAACGCAGCCTTGCCCAGGGCCAGCGTGTGCGCACTGGCCGAGGCGATCAGGCCCGCCAATTCGGTGACCTGCTCCTCCAACTCGCCGGCCGGCGCTATCCGACTTATCAGACCAAACTCAAGGGCTTCACGCGCTGAAATCGGTTTGCCGGTCAGCAGCATTTCCATCGCCTTTTTCGGCATCACCGACCGGGCCACCGCGACCCCGGGCGTGGTGCAGAACAGGCCGATTTGCACGCCAGGCGTGGCGAAAGCCGCGGTGTCCGCCGCCACGGCGATGTCGCAGGTCGCCACCAATTGGCAACCCGCGGCCGTGGCCAAACCTTGGACCTGCGCTATAACCGGCTTGGGCAGCAGTCGAATGGCTTCCATGACCCGCGTGCAGGCCGCGAAAACTGCCGTGTAATCTTCCGCATCGCCGTTCACCAGCTCGTTCAGATCGTGGCCCGAGCTGAACACCGGCCCCTCTGATCGCAGTACGACTACCCGCACTTCGGAGTCCTGTGCGATCTGCTCCAGCAGGCGCTCCAGAGTCTCCAGCGTCGGCGATGACAGCGCGTTGCGCCGCTCCGGATTGTTCAGTGTGAGCGTCGCAACTCCTTCAGAACTGAGGGAGTAGAGAACTGGGGTGTCCTGCATATTCTTAACCTCGGGGCAAGCCCAATCCGCGGCTCGCTATGATATTGCGCTGGACCTCGCTGGTTCCGGCGGCGATGGTATGAGAGAACGCGCGGAGCCAGTGCTCTTGCATGTCCGCTTCCATCGGGGTCCACTTCTCGTCGCGCAGCCCGCCGTACATCCCCATGATCTCCAGGCACGACGCGGTGGTCCTTTGCACCGTCTCGCTGCCGAAGACCTTCGACATCGACGCTTCCTTGTTGGGCACCAGTCCCTCACCCTGCATCCACGCCACGTTGTACGCGATCAGCCTGGCCACTTCGCACTCAATATACCGGTCGGCCAGCGCGTTGCGAACCCAAGGTTCCTGGCTGAGCGGCTTCCCGTTCCGCCGGATGCCGTCCGCCCACTGCCGGGTGTCGTCCAGGTGCCTGCGGGCCGCCGCTGAGTAGTCGATGCCGGAACGCTCGAAGTCCAGCAACGTCACTGCCACGTACCAACCACGATTCTCCTCGCCGACGATGTTCCGTGCCGGCACTCGCACGTTGTCGAAAATCACCTGGTTGAACTCGTGCCGCCCACCCATGTTGATGATGGGTCGCACCTCAATCCCGGGCGTTTTCATATCGACCAGGAAAAAGCTGATGCCCCGGTGCTTCGGCGCGTCGGTATCGGTCCGCGTCAGCAGCATGATCCAGTCGCCCCGGTGGCCCATGGAGGTCCAGATCTTGCTCCCGTTGATCACGAACTCGTCGCCGTCGCGGATGGCACGGGTGCTCAGCGACGCCAGGTCCGAACCCGATTCTGGCTCACTGTACCCCTGGCACCACTGCACCTCACCCTTGGCAACCGGCGGCAGGTGCTCCGTTTTCTGTTCGTCAGTCCCGTGAATCATGAGCGTCGCGCCCATCATCCGGACGCCGAAGTTATCTCGCCCGGGAGCTCGGTGGTACGTCATCTCCTCGTTGAAGATGGCCGTGCGCACCGGCGAAGCTTTCTGCCCGCCATATTCCTCGGGCCAGTGCATGGTGAGCCAGCCGCGGTCGGCAAGTTTTCGACGCACTTCCAAGGTACGTTCCCAATTTTCTTCACCGGAGCCCCGTTCTCCCAGCTCCCATTCCGGAACATATTCCTCGTCGATGAATTGCCGCAAATCACTTTGGAAGTTGGCGTCCGCGGCGCTGAGTTGGAACTCCATGGTTGATCTCCTGATGCCGACGTTTCGGCCATATTATCACGAGGTTGATCAGATTTGGCTGTATCCGCTGCCCGGCCCGCGCGTATCGTCAACGCCCCAACCGCGACCTTCGGAAATCCAGCCGAATTCCAGCAGGATCTGCTGGCTGTAACATACTCGGCCAGTCACCTTGTCCACCGGCTCGGATGCCAGCAACAGCGTGGCTTTAGCCAGCAGTTCCGGCGGCTCGCCGCGAGGGTCGTCCATCCCTTCCACGAGGTGGTGAAAAACGGTCCCTGGCGTGGGCACAACCAGCGATGGCGAGACGGCAGTAACCGAAATCCCGTACTCGTACACTTCCTGTGCCAGGCCCTGCGAGAACCGTTCCAGGGCCGCCTTTTCTGCGCCGTAGCAAGTGCCATTGTTGGGTGGCGCCGTATACGGCCCCCGCCCTGGACCCACCGCGGAGCCGGAAGAGATGTTCACTATGCTGCCTGACCGCCGTTCGATCATGTCCCCGAGAACCAGCTGGCTGAGTATGAAAGGCGCGTGGAAATTCACCGCCCAGGACCGCATCCACCGGTTGATAGGAAAATCCTTGACCGGCAGGTAATAGGTCAGCGCCGCGTTGTTCACCAGCACGTCGACCGGCCCATAGATGCTGCGGGTTTCCTCCACCAAGCGTTCGCAGTCTTCAGGCAGCGAGATATTAGCGGCCACCCCAGTGGCTTCGCCGCCGGATTCCTTGATGTCGGCGATGGTCTTGGAGAGCGATCCTTCCAGTGGATGGTCACCTTCGTTGACGGTGCGCGCGGCGCAAACCACTCGCGCACCTTCGGCCGCGAACAGTCTGCTGATTTCAGCGCCGATGCCACGGCTGGCTCCGGTGACGATGGCCGTTTTTCCTTCAAGTCTGGGCATTTGCTATTCATCCTTCCGAGTTTTCAGTTAATTCAAGTTCGCATTGTTGGTCCCGTTGCCCGAGGGCGGCGGTTCCGTGAACGCGCGGCCATCCCTCTCGGCCGCCTCCCGGCGCTCGTTCCAAGCCTCCCACGCTCGGTTGGCTTCCTCACGGCCTTCCTCACGGCCTTCCTGGCGAACCAGGTCACGGTACAACTTGGCCAGCACCATGGGTATCCCCTCCACTAATCCAAATGCCAACGGGAACGCAACGCCGACTGTTACGGCAGCAGCAACAATTGCGATTATAGCAATTTCGGGCCATGACAGCGGCGGGTTCTCTGCCGTTGCTACACGCGCGTAGGCGAGCAGACCGGCCAGAGCCGTCCAGAGAACGTAAAACGCTGCGAGGAACCAACCGTTGCGACGGATCAGGACATCGAATGCGTTGGCTCTGACGTCCCGCTTCCGGTGATCTGGATCACCCGGATTAGACATCCAACAGATCGGCCAGCAGGCTTTCGTTCATCGTAAAGCTCTCCGCTGCCGACGGAAACGCGCCGCTCCTCACGTCCTCCGCATACTTTTCGAAAGCCCGCGTCATGTCGGAGCCCAACTCGGCATACTGCCTGGCGTGCTTGGGTACGAAATCGGGGAACAGGCCCAGCATGTCGTGAAATACCTGGACCTGCCCGTCGCAGTGCGGACCGGCGCCGATGCCAATGGTGGGAATGGTCAGCCGCTCGGTGATCGCCTTGGCCAGCGGCGCCGGCACGCACTCGAGCACGACCGAGTATGCCCCTGCCTCCTGCACCGCCAGAGCGTCGTCCAGGACTCTCCGCGCCGCTGCCTTGGTACGACCCTGCACCCGGTAGCCGCCCAACGCGTTCACCGACTGCGGAGTTAACCCGATGTGACCCATCACCGGTACACCCGCGGCCACGACGCGCCGTACGGTGTCCGCTATGGAGACGCCGCCTTCCATCTTTACGGTGTGTGCCCCGCCTTCCTGCATCAGCCGGCCGGCATTGCGCAACGCTTCCCCGGCGTCGACCTGGTAAGACATGAACGGCAGGTCGACTACCACCAACGCCTGAGTCGCACCCCGGCTTACCATGCGTCCGTGCCGCACCATGTCGTCCATAGTCACCGGCACGGTGGAATCATAGCCGAGCACAACCATGCCCAGGCTATCGCCCACCAGGATGATCGGGATGCCGGCGGCGTCGGCGATGCGCGCCGCCGTGTAGTCATATGCGGTGACCATGGGGATTTTCTCCCCGGCCCGCTTCATTTCGGCCAGTTGTCGGATCGTGATCGCCATCGTGCCGCGATTTTATCAGTCAGACAGGCCGATTGTCCGCCTCAATTGTTCCAACTGCGGTTCCGATATTCCCTTGGCCTCTGCCAGCGGGAACGACGACTCCGTCAACTGGCGATACAGCGGGAGCAGATGCGCAGCGTGCTGCGACAGCAATTCCAGGTGTGCCGCCACCGTTTCGGCGTCTCCGCGAACCACCGGTCCGGTGACCGCGTTGGTCGGGCCCACTTTCTCGATGGCATCTATCGTCGCCCGCGCCAACGGGGTTGCAGCTTTGACGCCATCCTCCTCAGTGAACCCCATGCTCGTCCACAGCCCGACGGCGGCGTACATCAGGGTGGACAGGTACCCGCAACTCAACACCGCGCTGGCGTGGTACAGAGGACGCATCCCGTCGGGGATTTCGATGCCCCTCCCGCCCAGCGACGTTGCCAACTCCGGCAGGAACTCCGCCAGCCAGCCCGTGCCTGAAATGGCGAACGTCACCCCATTCAGCCGTTGGGCCGCCTGCTTCGGTCCGTCGATGGCCGCAAAGGTTTGAAACGGATGCATGGCCCCCACGGCCGCGCCCGTTCGTGCGGCGTCATCGAGCAGCTCGATGGACGCCGCACCACAGCAGTGCACGACGCCTTGATCTTGCCGCCAGGTTAAGCTACGAGAAACCTCGGCTATCACTGAGTCCGGCGTTGTGATGAACACCAGGTCACAGGTGTCTGCCACCTGCTGCGCGGTGTCCATTGTCGCGCATCCTTCGATCAGGCTCGCCGCACGCTCAGCGCTGGAGTGCGTGCGACTGGCGATTGCCGTGACTCTCCAGCCGGCCGCGCTCAGCGCCAACGCCAGCCCGCTGCCCAGCACGCCGGCTCCTACGAACCCAATGGCGATGCCTTCAGGTTTTTCCATCCCTCAACTCCGAGACTGCGGGCACGCCGGCCACACCCCGAGCCGACCAAACGGCATCCAACACTGCCAGGGCCGTCACGTGCGTGGCCGCCGCGACGATTGCCATGAGATTGACCTCCGAGGGACTCTCACGCGTTGCCAAGCAGAACATCGTGTCGCCGTCGCTGGGCGTGTGGCAAGGCCGGATGGTCAACGCCAGCCCGTCGTGGCACGTGGACGCGACGAAATTGGCCTGCATCTTGTCCAATTGGGCGTCCGTCGCTACGACGCCAATTGTGGTGTTCGTCATTGCAGACGACCTGGAGGATCGGTCTCCGGTCAACATAACCTCCACTGGATCGGCCATCGAACCGCTGTCGGTACGAGGCCCGGCAATCAGACCGCCATCCCGATGATCGTAAATCCCGCCCCACGCGTTGACTGCAACGGCCGCCCCCACCGACACGCCATCTGGCAGCACGCAGCTCGCGGACCCGATACCTCCCTTTACGGCGCCATCCATCCCGTAAGCCTTGGCAACCGTCGCGCCGGTTCCGGCCCCAACCGAACCCACCGGCATGTCGGTTGCATCAGAGGCGTCGCAGGCCGCATAACCCGCCGCTCCGTCGGGACGCACATCAGATCTGCCCACGCCCAAATCGTACAGTATCGCCGCCGGCACAATGGGCACGGGGCCGTGCGGCGCGTCAAAACCAACCCCACGCTCTTCGAGCCACCTCTGCACACCCATGGCGGCGGCCAGGCCGAACGCGCTTCCTCCACTCAACAACACGGCATGTACCCGGTCGACACGCCGGATCGGGTCCAGCAGGTCGGTCTCCCGCGTGCCCGGTGATCCGCCCCGCACTGCAACGCCGCCCACGGCGCCATCTGTCGCGATGATCACTGTGCAACCAGTGGCGGCGTCCGCGTTGGTCCAATGCCCGACCGATACGCCGGGCACATCAACTATGGAACCGAATCGTTCTTCGGGGACGGTCAATTTTCTGGATCCGTTCCTACCGATGCCAGCAGCTCTTCGGCGCGCTCAAGCAGATGGTCCCGCCTCTCGGCGCTGAACCCGCGGCTCTCCAGGTACAGTCCCAACGCCGTAAGGGGCTGGAGGTCCGACGGCTCCACCGAGACACGTCGCCGCTCGACGTCGGTAACCTCTCGTGAAATGCTCGCCACATAATGCGCCGCCGCCAAAGACGGACGCAACTCGGCGTCCCGCAGCCTGCCGGACTGCTCCGAGGACAGCTTGATCCGCAAGCGCACAATGGCACCGGCCACCTCGTGCCGGGATATTGCTCGGGTAACAAACCCTGCCGGATTTTGCTCGACTTCCGGAACCGCGGCGTCCACGGTCACAAACGGTCGCGCTGCGATCTTCTGGAACTGGAAGTCCGTGATCCGCTGGCCTTGGGTACCTTTGGGATCGAGGTCAACTACGCAGAATCCCTTTTCGTCCGTCTCTTCCGAAAAGTCCACCCGCTGCAGGCTGCCTGAGTACGCCACCGCCGGCCCGTCTCCGCCGGCCGGCCGGAGCACCTGGTGCTTGTGGATGTGGCCCAGGGCGACGTATTCAAGCTCCGGGCGTTGGACTGCGCTTACATTCAGCACGTGGTCGTTGCCCAGCATCATCGAACGCTCGGACCCTACCGTCGCACCGTTCACGGTGACGTGCCCGGCCAGTATCGCCGGTACCTCCGGGTCGATCCCTTCAGCGCGGCCGGCGATGGCCATGGTCATCCGACGCTCCGTCTCCGTCCGTATTTCCTCGATGCTGAGCCCCCGGGACTCATCCCGGGCCAGCATCGCTCCCCGAGACGGCCACGGCACCGCCAGGACTTGCAGGGGACCCGCCCGGGTCGGGATGGTATACGTTTGCAGGCTCGCCCCCACGTAAACATTGGGCACCTGCAGCGTGGAGAATATCTCGACGGCGTGGGCTCGCCCGGTTGCCGCCGGCAGGTCGTGATTTCCCGGCAGCAGAAACGTCGCAATCCCGCCGTCCGAGAGCCTCAGCAACCGGCGGGCGAACTCCCGTTGGTGAGTCTGGCTAGGATCGCGGCCCTTGTAAGCGTCGCCGGCAAGGATCACCACGTCTACGCCACCGGCCAGGGCGAATTCCACCAACTCGTCCAGCGCATCAAGGAAATCACCCAGCCGCGTGGACAATCCGGTAGCCGGGTCGGTGCGGCCGTAGTTCTCCACGCCGATGTGCAGGTCCGAGAAATGCAGGATCCTCATAGCTAGTGTCCAAGCCCCGCGGACGTTCCTTGTCTCGTTCCGCGGCAGTAATTGCCGCGCAATAATCCGCCTTACGCCCGGATATCCGCCAGGAAATGCCCGGCGCTCTGGCGCACGAAGTCCTGGATATTCACCGACATCAGGCGCACTCCACGCTCCGCAAACTCGCGGAACCGACCTACGTTGTCCACCGTCATCCCCGCGCCGGCGACGCCAATGATCTTCCCTTCCGCCAGCGTCCCGTCGATCACCTCCGAGATAGCCGCGTCCACGTCCGCCTGCGGTGGCATTCCCATGGCCTGCGTCAGGTCGCTGCTGCCCACAAGTATCGCGTCAACGCCATCCACCGAGGCGATGTCGCGCACGTTGGCCACCGCCTCCGGAGTCTCGACCATGCAGATGACCAGGGTTTCCCGGTTGGCCGCCTCATAATATTCGGCCGGCGGCAGTCCGCTGCCCAGCCGGTTCGTGCGTCCGCCGGTGGCGCTGCTCCGGTCGCCCATGGGGTAGTAGTGCGACGCCCGCGCCACCGCTTCGGCTTCCTCGCGATTGTTGATGTGCGGCACGATCAGACCCTGCGCTCCCCGATCCAGGAACCGCAACAGGGTCGAGGGATCGGCGTTGGGAACCCTCACCACCGGCGTGATGTCGTGCAACTCGGCGGCGCGGATCATGTTCTCCGACTCCGAGTCGTTGGATGAGCCATGCTCGCAGTCGATCCACGCCCAGTCGAAACCCAGCACGCCGTACATTTCGACCACTATCGGCGCGTAAAAATTAACGCTGCCCCCAACGGCGATTTCGCCGGCGAGCAACTTGGCTTTGGCTCGGTTCGTCCTGACCATATCGTTCTCCGTGTTCTGGTGGATTGAGCGGTGCCCGGCGTTGCAATGCAGAAGAGGAGAATGCCGGGCGGCCTATAAGCCGGGTTCTGTATCCGCATGAAGCGGACGGTGACCATCTATCTAGCCCAAGCGTTGCCGCTGGGGTCGAGCGGCCAACCCGGGGACGGGCCGGACGCCCATGGTCCCTCTATTTGGCCTTGCTCCAGGTGGGGTTTGGCCGCCGGTGCGTCGCCACACGCGGCCGGACGCTCTTACCGCCCGATTTCACCCTTGCCGGCGCGCCAAAGACACGACGGCGGTATGTTTCTGTGCCACTTTCCGTCCCCGGCTCGGTGGCCCGCGCCGGAGCCTGGGCGTTACCCAGCACCCTGTCCGGTGGAGCCCGGACTTTCCTCCCCGAGGCAGTGGCCATTTCTGACCATTCCTCGCGGCGGCCACCCGGCCGGTCCGGCTTTCTCCTGCTGTGAGGCTAGCACGGGCATGTGGGAGGGTCAAGCAACCGCCACCTGGACAGCCCCAAGCCTGCTAGCGACCCTCTTCGCAGCGGGCGTCTCACGGCGGTTGGTTCCCTTCTATGTATAATGGCGACCCACTCCTCTTCCCAACTTTCAACACAGCCTCGAGGTAATCGCCATGGCCACGGAACCCGTCAACATTTTCGAGTACGAACAGATCGCCAAAGAGCGTATCGAGCTCGGGCATTACGATTTCATCGCCGGCGGAGCCACCGATGAGATCACCATTCGCCGTACCCGCGCAGTGTTCGACTCGATCATGTTGCGCCCCCGCATGATGGTAGACGTCGAAAATCGGTCCCTCGCCACCACCGTATTGGGCCAGGAAATAGCCCTGCCGGTCATGCTGGACCCGGCCGGCAACCACAGCGCAGCCCACCCAGAGGCGGAAATCGCAACGGTCAAAGCGGCCGGCCAGATGGGCACCGTCATGGTGCTCAGTTCCCACGCCTCCCGCACCCTGGAAGACGTCGCCGCGTCCGCCTCCGGGCCGCTGTGGTTCCAGCAGTATTTCTTCAAGGATCGCGGCCTGACCCTGGAGATGGCCGCCCGGGCGGAAGAAGCCGGATACTCGGCCATCTGCATGACCCTGGACGCGAAGATCAAGCCCAAGCGGGAGCGCAACATCCGCAATGATTACGTCGGCGCCGAATCGCCGAACTACGCCCAACTGGACCTGGGCACTCACACCTGGAAGTTCGCGGCTGACGCGCCGGCCGGCCCCAGCGACATCAGGGACGTGGCGTCCACCTGGGACGACCTCGAATGGTTCGCGTCAAACATCTCGCTACCGGTCGTCGTCAAGGGCATCATGGCTGGCGAGGACGGACGCTTGTCCGCCGAAAACGGCGCAAAAGCCGTGATCGTCTCCAACCACGGAGGCCGCTATCTGGACACCACGCCGGCCACCATCGAGGTGCTGCCCGAGGTGGTGAACGCCGTCAACGGCAACGCCGAAGTTTACCTGGACGGCGGCATCCGTCGCGGCACCGACATCTTCAAGGCCGTCGCCATGGGCGCCCGCGCGGTGTTGATCGGACGTCCGTTGTTCTGGGGGCTGGCGGTTGACGGCTCCCCCGGCGTTTCCGCCGTCCTCGAGCTGCTTCGCGACGAGCTGGACGCCACCATGGGCATGTGCGGCTGTCCCACGGTCGAAAGCATCAGCTCGGCAACCATCGATACGGTCTCGCCGCTGTTGTCCGCATTCCCGTCGCCGGCAGACTTCAGGTAACCGCGCCCCGTTTGCGAGGATTTGAAATGTTGAACCATGCCCCGGTGGAGAGTGTCGCGGAAGCTTACCTGGAGTTGCTGGCCTCGCGGGGGATAGAGTATTTCTTCGGGAACGGCGGCACCGATTTCGCGCCGATCATCGAGGCTTATGCCAAGCGACAGGTGCAGGAACTGCCGTCGCCGCATCCCGTCCCGGTGCCCC
>DAOUHZ010000141.1:0-30019 GCA_034428455.1 Dehalococcoidia bacterium | reverse complement strand
CTTTCCTGGCCGGCAGCATCCGGTATACCGACATCTACCGCCTGGTGGAGCGGGTGCTCGGCGAGCACGCATCGCAGCCGTCGCCCGATCTGGATGCTATAGTAGAGGCAGACCGCTGGGCCAACCTGCGCGCTGCCGAGATCGTGAGCAGCGGGATGAATTAACCGGCCACGCGGGCCAAGCGCTATGGACACGTGGATTATCGCGGTGGCGTCGTTCGTGCCGATGCTGCTGCTCTTGGTGGTGGTGCACGAGCTGGGGCACTTCTGGTCGGCCAAGGCTTTTGGGATCAAGGTGCTCGAATTTGGCGTCGGCTACCCGCCACGGGCTTTCGGAATCTACACCGGCCGCACCGAGACGCTGCTGAGCCCCACAACGGTCTGCCTCAATGGGGTGATGGGCGCCATTCGCCCGGGCCAGGTGATTCGCGTGCTGTCCGGCGAAAACGCGGACGGGCAGCTCGTTGCGCGTTACATCGAGCTGCGAGAACCGGGGCGAGCCGGAGGAGCCCTTGGATCTCTGGCCCGATTCGCGGGATTCGGACGCCGGCCCCAGGATGCGGAAGCTGGGATGCAGCCCGCCCGCAGACGATTGGACGACGTGCAGACGGACGAGTTCCTCCGTCATGAGGGCCGAGTTCGGGAGGTGTTGCCCGACCGCGTCGTAATGGCCGATATGCTTTACTCCGTCAACTGGCTCCCGTTGGGCGGGTTCGTCCGGCTGTCGGGGGAGAACAATCCCGCCGCGCCGGGGAGTCTGGCGCGCCGCGGACTGGGCCAGAGGGCAATCGTGCTGGCGGCCGGGTCGGCTATGAACGCGCTGTTCCCGATTGTGGCGTTCGCCATCATGTTCATGGTGCCGCACACGGAGATGGTAGGCGGCACGGTGGAAATCACCCGGGTTGTGCCGAGTTCGCCGGCGGAAACGGCGGGTTTGCAATCCGGCGACCGGGTGGTGCAAATCGGCGACGCGCCGCTGGAATCGCCCCAGGACTTGCCCCGGGAGGTGCGGCTGTCCGCCGGCTCCGAGATGTCCTGGGTCATCGAGCGGGACGGGCAACAGCAGGTGGCCCAGGTCACGCCGCGGGTGGACCCGCCACCGGGTCAGGGCGCGGTCGGGATCACCTTCTCCATAGTAGACCAGCAGGAGGTCCGGCGCATCGAGCCGCCCTGGACCGCGGCGCGCCTGGGAGTTACCAGCACCTGGGACATGCTGACCCTGATGGGGAGGGAGATTCGCGGCTGGTTCGGCGGCGGGCGGGGGCCGGAGCTGAGCGGCCCCATCGGCATCGCCCAGATTACCGGCGAGGTCACCCGTCAGGGCGGACTCGAGGGGTGGTTGCTGGTGGCAATCCTGTTGAGCATTAACCTGGCCGTGCTCAATATACTGCCCATCCCCATGCTGGACGGCGGGCGACTGCTGTTCGTATTCATCGAATGGGTGCGCGGGGGCAAACGGGTGCCTTCAGACAAAGAGGGCCTGGTCCACCTGATCGGATTCGTGGCCCTCTTGGCACTGGTCATCGCCATCTCGGCGAACGACATCATGCGGCTGGTGCGGGGAATATCCCCTCTGGGCGGATGACCTCATAGCGCCGTCTCGGACGTCGCTACTGTTGCTGACCGGGTCTGGCTCGGCGTTAGCAGATTTCGCCGTTTTCCTCGGAAAGCATCTGTCCCAGGACGGACGGCAGTTCGCTGCACAGCACGTTGGTCATGACCGGCGCGGGCGGCTCGCCCACTGCCACGGACCCGGACCGCCGGTACACGTCGACGGCTTCCAGGATCTCACCCGCAACGCGCACCCGTTTGCCCACCAAACCGATGTCTGCCAGCGCGTGGTTGGCGCAACCATTGGCGCACCCGGACCAGAGCAGCGAGATCTTCCCGGGCCGTATCCCCATCCGTTCCAAAGCCTGGGCCGTTTCGACTGCGCGCTCCTTCGTTTCAATCAGTGAATAGTGGCAGTAGTCGATCCCGGTGCAACTGACGGTCCCTCTCATCACGTCGCTGGGGCGGTGGGAAAAAGTCGCCAGTAGCGGTTCCGCTTCCAGCGCCGGCAACCCGGTGTCTGGCACGTTGGGGATGATCAGGTTCTGGCCCGTCGTGATGCGGATTTCGCCGTTGCCGTAGGCATCCGCCAGGTGCGCTACCTGCCGCATTTGATCGGACGTGATGCGGCCGACCGGCACGCTGAGACCGACGTAGCTGAAGCCTGGAGTGCCTTGCGGGAAGACTCCGATGTGGTCAGTGTCCCCCTGGTTCGCCGCTCCCCTGCCGGCGCGAAGCAGAGAGCGGCCGGCCCTAGTTTCTATCTCGGCGCGGAACCGTTCTGCGCCCCATTCAGCGATGAGGAACGCCAGGCGTGTCTTGTTGCGCGCCTCACGCGACCCGTGGTCTCGGAACGCCAGCGTTATGTGGCCGCAGATTTCCGCAGCGTCTTCCCGGGTGACGAACAGGTCCAACGGGGTGTTGGGCGTGTAGCCGCCGGACCCCATTTTGCCTCCGACCGCCACGTTGAAACCGGCCACCTCGGTTCCGTCGACTTCACGCACGGCGGGAGTCAGGGCCACGTCCTGGTTCGAGGTGTGGATGCAGTTGTCCAGGCAACCCGTGATGGCAACGTTGAACTTTCGAGGCAGGTTGGTGTAATCCCGGTTTCCGACGAACATTTCCGTGAATTCGCGGGCAACTGCGGAGGCGTCCAGCAACTCATTCGGCGTCAGACCGGCCACCGGGCATCCGACCACGGTGCGAATGTTGTCCATGCCGGTTTGCAGCGAAACCAACCCGACCTGGCGCAACTGTTCCCAGATGTCCGGCACGTCGTCGATGCCGAACTCGCGCAACTGCATCTGCTGACGGGTGGTCAGATCGCCGAAGCCCTGCCCGTATTCATCGCTGATATCTGCCAGCGCCCGGAACTGATCCGAGTTGCTGAAGCCGTTGGTAATGCGCACGCGCATCATGAAACGGCCCGGGGTTTGACGGCGGAAAAATACGCCGGCCCACTTCAGGCGGTCCCGCTCTTCCACCGGTATGGACTCCCACCCGGCGGCTGCGTACTCCGGGATATCCTGCAATACTTCCAACCCGTCTTTGACGGATTTCATGGCTTCTACTTTGTTCATCGGAGGCTGCTCCACACAACGCGGTCAACGGTTTGCGGTAACCCGCTCCCAATAACCTAGCCGTCCGATATTGCGAGGGTATTGCTGCCAGATTACGGTTCCGTAAATGGGCCTAACACGTCGCCCCAGCCCAACGTGCCCAGGTGAGTTGCCCGGGCCTGCGCTGGCGCCCCGATCCAGGATCCTCCATCCGCGGCTTTGCAAAATTTGGCCCCCGCGTCATCGACGCGGGGGCCATACAGGCGGTGGTTGTGGCCGAGCTTACTTCAGGTGCTCATTGAAGAAGGCGAGGGTGCGGGCCTGCGCGTCATCGGCGGCGGCCTTGCGAGCGGCTTCGGCAGCGTCGTCAGCGCCAGGGCGGTCGTCGCAGTTGAAGCCATGGCCGGCGCCGGGGTACATCTTAAAGTCGTAGGACTTGCCGGCGGCGTCCAGGGCGGCTTCGATCTGCGAGACGTCGGCGGGGGTTGGGTTGCCGTCAGTCTCCCCGAAGTTGCCCATCAGCGGGATGCTGATGTTGCCGGTGCCGTCGATAGGGGTTACGCCGTCGCTGTAAGGGGCGAGGATGGCGCCGCCGTAGTAGCAAACGCCGGCGGACAGGCCGGAGCAGGAACTGGCAGCCAGATAGACCACGCGCCCGCCCATGCAGTAACCGACGATCCCGATTTTCTGGCCGCGCGTGCGCGGGTAGGTACGCTGCAGGTAGTCGACGGTGGCGTTGATGTCGGCGATAATCCCCGCGCCGGACAACTCCGGCATGTAGGTGTTGATGGCGGCGTCGAAATCGTCCGGAGTGTATCCCAGCATCGGGTTGGGGTTGCGCTCGTTGCGATGGAACAGGGCCGGAGCCACGGCCACGTACCCTGCGGCGGCGAAGCCATCGGCCACTCTCTGGATGTGTTGGTTCACGCCAAACGCTTCTTGCACGACGATGATGGACGGCAAGCTCGTACCGGCGCTCGGCGGCGGGAAGCTGACATAGGCGGCCATATCGCCGGCTTCAGCGATGTTGGCCCCCGATTCGCGTTCATCCGCGGGTTCAGGCATTCGAATGTTTTCCCAGAACGACGGCATAGTATTTCCTCCTCCATTGGTTGCGCGAATTACAGTGATACGACGGCTCGGCGAGGCCAGAGCGCGCGCGTCTACAGGCCGTATCTTTCGTGCGCCGGAATTGTAACAAAGGATTGCAGGCCAAACAAGCAGGTTGACGCATGGCTCAGGCGGCGCGGCGGCGGCGCCCGATGATGTCGGCTATCCACATGGCGCATACCGAGGCCATGGTCAGGAGCGCAGACAGGATAAACGCCTGCACGTAATCGCCCTGGAAATCGAACATGAGGCCGGCGATGATCGGCCCCAGAAAAATAGCCGCCCCCCGTCCCATCTCGACAAACCCCATCACGGTGCCCAGGGTCTCGGTGGGGAAGATGTCCGCGGCCTTGGCGCCGATAATCAGGCCGCTGATGCCGTCGGTCATCCCCGCCAGGGCGACGTAGATGGCCAGGGGCCAGAAACTCTGCCCGTCGCCCAGCCAGAGCACCAGGATCACGGCTCCGGCCGCTACGGTCATGCCCACGGTGTAAACCGATTCCCGCCCCCAGCGGTCGGTGGCCAGTCCTATCAGGGGTCGCGCGAACACGCTCACCAGCCCCACGGCTCCCAGGGTGTTCGCGGCGGTTTGAACGCTGTAACCCGCCAACACGAAGAAGGTGACCAGGTGGACCCGTATCATCTGCGTGCCGGTGGAGCCAAAAACGCGGGTCAGGACCAGCAGCCACATCGCCGCGTCGCGGACTGCGTTGCCCAGGGTCGGCGTTGCCTCGCGCTCGGCCTGGCCGGAACGGGCTCTGGAGGTCGGCGGGCTTGACTGGGGCCGGGATGCGGCTGCCGTCGCCGGTGGAACCGGCGCAGTTTCCGGTGGGCGGCGCTGCAGCAAACCGTTGGGAACCGCGATCAGCACGGCGAAAATGACGCCGTAAATGCGGTAGGCCCACCGCCATCCCAATGCGGTGATCAGGACTCCTGCCAGCGGCGCAAAAACCGCCTGCCCAATGGGATTGCCGCTATCGGCGAGACCCAGCATCCGGCCCCGCGTCTGCGGGAACCAGGGGGCGACAGTGGCAGTCATTGAAAACGACGAAATGGCCGTGTGGCCGATCCCGGCAAACACGCTGTACAGGATGAACATCTGCCACAGGTCGGTGGTGTAACTGGACGCGATCCACCCGAAGAGAATCAACAGTCCTGCCACCGGGAAGAGGATCCGCGCTCCCCATCGGTCCAGCAGGATGCCCAGCAGCGGCGCGCTGATGGCGCCGATGAGTCCGGCCAGGGAAAATACGGCCGAGGTGTAAGTTGCGCTGCGACCGAAAGCGTCTTTCAGCGCGTTGAAGTAGACGGCCTCGCTGTTTTTGGTGCCGCCCTCAACGGTGAGGTTTCCCAGCGACAGGACGAATATCACCCAGCCGTAATGCAGGCGGGCGCGGGCCGCTTTCAGCACGAGGTTCCCTGGGACCCGAGTCTGAGAGTGTGGCGACCGGGGCGCGAAAAAGCTGATTGGAGCATCGCGCGATTATACACGGCAGCCGCGCTAATCTTACATCGATGCAGAGGATGAACGAGGCGATTTCGCTATTCCGATTCCGCGGCCGGCACGCCAGACATCGACTAATTTACTAACGGATTCCGTAATCGGCCTAAACGCCTGAAATTTCCATGTTCTCGGAGATCTCCAGCATCCGAAAATCTGCCCGGGACGCGCGTTATGGAGCCGGGCCAAAATCGCCGTCGATTACTTTCAGTTATCATCTGAACGATTGCCGAGTGGTGAAATTTCCTCTCGGTGTGTGGCTTTGATGTCCCGGAGAGTACGGATTGGCTGGGTCGTTGGCACTACCATTTTCTGGAGTGATGAGTAATGAAAAACCTACAATCGGCAATGCCGTCGCGTCGGACTGCGCTTGCGGCAACAGTGATATTGGCGATGATCGCGGTGGCAGTGGTGTCGGTCGTGCGATCCAACGTGTCCGCCCAGGCGGTGAATACGGACTGGCCGTCCCTCACCATGACTTACGAGGTCGGCGCCCCTTCCACACTCGTGGGTGGACAGCGGCAGTCCGGCACCGAGATACGGCGCATGGATTACACCTCAAAGGAGAGTTGGACGGATACCGTAACCGAATCCCCGGACATCGTGACCAGAGTCGGCACGTTCAATGCCACTGGTTCGTACGTCTCGTTGCACGATGGTGTCATCACTGAGTACGATGCCATCACGGGGACTACTTCCAAGGTTTCAGCCACCGATGGAGCGTCCCATGTGGCCGGACCTGCCTTTGTCCGTTACTCCATCAACGATCTGAAGGAACGGGGGCATGAATTTACTCGGGTCGACACGGGCGCCCGCGTGTGCTTCCAATCCGTGTGCGAGGACAACGCCGTCGGCGTGCGGATGGTCAGCGATGGGCAGGAGTACGTGTTCGTGGACGACGTGCGCGGAATTCCGCTTACCAGGGGCGCAACGCCTTTCAGGGTTCGTGAGGTTCTCATCGACGATGAGAAACAAGCTGTTGCCCTGAGCGAGTGACTATCGCGGCGGTGCCCTGTGTGACTTCTTGGGGGCCGACACGATCGTCCTCGACGGAGATCTGGATCACTACTACAGGCACTACTTCCCCTAAACAGGTGTAACGCTTGAAAACGCTCCGCTGGCCGGGACGCCTGGCACTGTGCATGGTTCTGCTGACTCTTGTGGTCGCCTGCAGCGGTGCCGGGCCTTCGCCGCCGAAATCATTGCCTGCAACGCTGGAGGCCGGTTCCTCACCTGAGGCCGGGCTCCCGGCCAATGTGGGTTACCTCGCCGGCCGGATGGCAACCAGCACGTCCGACGCATCGGACTCGGACACCCTGATCGCCAAGGTCGGGGAGTCGTCCATCTCACTGGCGGACCTGAAGGAAGAGAAACTCCATACAACTCACATGCAGAACCTCGCGCAACGGGAACTGGACGGGTCGGTCCCCGAGACGGGGTTGCCGACCAAGCACCTGGAAGCCATGCACGGCGTGGTGACCAAGTGGGGCGTGGAGACCGCCTCCCTGGCCAAGCTGATCATGGACCTCGCGCTGTTCGAGAAGGCGGAGGAACTGGAGCTCACCGCAACGGACGATGAGATTGCAGAGAACCAGAAACGCGCCAAGAAAGCCTACGACAACGGGGAGTACGACGACTACAACAAGGGTTACGTCGAATCCGTTGGTGAGGACGCCTACTGGAAGGATGTCTATCCCCGCAAGGCCAAGCTGTCGCTGTCCATCAGCAAGTTGCGCGCCCATGTCGCGGAAGAGGGCGAGGCAGTGGTTCACCGCGACGCAAAAACCCTGTGGTTGAACTACACCGAGACTGTGATGGCCGAGGCCGACGTTTCGTTGTCGGAGAGCACGCACCATTCGACCACCTTGGACGACGTGCGCGATTACCTTTCCGACGTTCGGGACGCGGGGCGGGAGACCCTGCTGATACCTGCCGAGCACCTGGAGACGGCCCCAAAGGGGACGTGGGTGATATACGCCATGTCGGAGGACGGCACGGTCGAAAAGACGGAGAGCGATGAAGCGGCCGTTATCTGCTACAACGAGGACGATGACGGGAACGTGACCCGCTGGGTCTGCGACGAGGCCACCGAAGAGGTGACAATTGCCGACCTTGAGGGCGCGGTGCTGTACATGATCGTCGAGCCCGGGGACCCGCTGCCCGTATTCGAAGAGTAGTTTCTCGACATACGAACCGGGGCAACACAAGGCCCCTGTTCTGCAGGGGCCTTTGACTAATAATCCGTGAAAGGCAATCAGTCTACGCCACGCAATAGGAGACCGCCCAATACGTGAATTCGCCTGCGGTAAACTTCGCCGCGTGCGTGCTGGAGTCCGCCGGCGGCATGGGGGAGACGGGAAAGACCGCGTGCTGGTGTTTTCCCCGGAAGGTGAGTTGGAGCACGAGCTGGACATCGGCTGTTCCCCATCCGGACACGGGCGTCGCTTCGCCGGAGGGTATGCCTTCATCGGATGCGCGGCCTCAGGTTTCTACGGGAAGGTCGTGGTCATGGACACGGCAACCATGGAGGTGGTGAAGGTTTTCGACGAGGTTCATCCGCCGGGCGAGGACATCTACGAAACACCCTTCTATATCACCGCAGTGGAGGAAGTTTGCGGGCCAGATCCTGGTCATCGGATATGGAGGCCCGCCGAAAGATGCGGAGATTCTCGTCTCTGACCTGCACGAACGGAGTAGCGAAATCGCCTCTGGGTACGCGTGAAGGTCAACCGCCGGTGGCGGACGGAGCCGGCTCCGGCATGGCCGCCGCCCGGCTGGAGAGGCCGTGTTTCATGATCAGACCGGCGCCGCACAACGACAACGATGCGAAGCTCACCACGATCAACGACAGCCTCAGGTCTCCGGTCAGCTCCTGGATAATGCCCGCGAGCAGCGGACCCAGCGCGATACCCGCAGAACTGCTCATTTGGATGAAGGCCAGGCTCACGGCGATCTCACGCGGGCGTATTCCGGGCAGATTGAAGGGCACCGAATAGAGCACGGGCCAAAATCCCCAGGCCACCCCATTGACGATAGTGAGCGCCACCAGCGCCGGAAGCGAACCCGTGAGGGTCATGGCCGCAAAGGTGACGGCCATGACCGCGCCGGTTCCCAGCAAGACGGCCCGTCCCTGATCCGAGACCATGACCAGCCAACCGAAACCCAACCCACAAACGCCGCCCACGAAGATGCCCACCGCCAATATGCCTCCGGACCAAATCAGGGACATCTGGTAGGCGTCCAGCATCAGGGTGGGATAGAAGCTGAGGAATGCGGACCAGGACATGGTGGCCCCAACGAAGCCGAGGCCGCCGATCCACAGGTCGCGGTAACGCAGCGCGCCCTTGAGCACGTTCACGTCCTGGGAGCCCAGACGTCGCCGGTATTCGGCGGTGACCCTTTCTCGCCCGAATACCAGCCAGAGTATTGTCAACACGCCGAAAAGACCGACGAACCAGAGTAGGGTTGCCCGCCAGTCGTCAGCCAAGGCGGCGAGAATGAACGGCGAACCCGCTACTCCGCCACCCACCACCAGGCCGAACATTGCGTTGGAGATGCTGTTCACCAGCACCACCTGCCGCTGCGGGAACCATTGCTGGGTCAGCAGTGCTCTCGCCGGTTGCCGGGCGATCACGCTCACGCCGAAGGCCACCCGACTCAACAGCAGCACGACAAAGCCGGGAGAGAGGGACTGGGCAAGAAGAAACAGGGTTCCCAGCGCCAGGGTGACGGAGGTGAGTATCCGCGGAGAGAATCGGGAAGCCCACCAACCGATGGGAATGGCCAGCGCCAGGTTTCCCCAATACGCGGAGGAACCCAGCATCCCCTGTTGGAAAGGTGACAGCCCGAGCTCGGCGCTGATTGCCGGCAGCAGGATGCCGATGGTGGACATGATCATGAAGCCGGCCACGCTTGCCGTGAGCCAGATGCCCATGACCACCCAGCGGTAGGATGGGAACTCCTGGGGCGAATTTTCGGTGGCGATGGCGCTCATCTGGTCAGGAATAGAAGCGTCCGCCGCGGGCCGACCCGGGATCCGTCGGCAATGCGTTCAGGCCGTTGCCAGGCCGAAGTCGTCAACCGCCATGTCCGTCAGGTATTCCCCGATGGCCAGCGACGAGGTTGCGCCCGGCGACGGAGCGTTCAGCACGTGCAGGGCCCGCTGGCCCCGCAGGATGTGGAAGTCGTCCAGGATCGCGCCGGAGGTCGACACGGCCTGCGCGCGCACGCCGCTGCCGCCCGGTTCCAGGTGCTCGGCGCGGATCTCGGGGATCAGCTTCTTGAGGTCGTTGACGAACACGGACTTGCTGTAGGACCGGTGCATCTCCTGCATACCCGTCTTCCAGTGCTTCGCGGTCATCTTCCAGAACCCGGGGAACGTGAGTGCGCCGGCCGTCTCTCCAACGCTGATGTTGCTCTTGCGGTAGCCCTCCCGCGCCCACGCCAGCACCGCGTTGGGGCCGGCCTCCACGTAGCCGTGGATGTTCCGCGTGTAGTGCACGCCCAGGAACGGGAACCTGGGATCAGGTACCGGATAGATCAGCCCTTTCACCAGGTCTTCGCTGGCCTTGGTCAGCTTGTAGTACTCCCCCCGGAAGGGGATGATGCGCACGTCGGTCTCCTCGCCCATCATCCTTGCGAGCTTGTCCGCGTACAGGCCGCCGCAGTTGATGACGTGCCGAGCTTGCACCGCGCCGCGCTGCGTTTCCAGGGCGGTGCCGGAGCCGGTTTGCCGGGACCGTATCACCGCCGCGCCGGTGAAGATATCGCCTCCCGCCGACTGGAACTTGCCCGCGTAGGCGTTGGCGACCCGCACGTAATCGACGATGCCGGTGTGCGGAGCCCATAGCGCCCGGACGCCGGTGGTGTGGGGCTCGATCTCCTGCAACCGCTCGGGTCCCACCATCTCGAGGTCGGGAACGCCGTTGGCGACGCCGCGCTCGTACAGGTCGTCCAGGCGGCCCAACTCGCTCTCGTGGGTGGCGACGATTACCTTGCCGCATGGATCGTACTCGATCTCGATCTCGTCGCAGAACCGGATCAGCCGGTCCTTGCCGCCCACGCAAAACCGCGACTTCCACGAGCCGGGCCGGTAGTAGATGCCGGAGTGAATGACACCGCTGTTGTGGCCCGTCTGGTGCTGGGCCAACTGCTCCTCTTTTTCGATCACCGCGACGTTCAGGTCCGGCGAGCGTTCCAGCAACTGCATGGCAGTGGACAGCCCGATAATGCCGCCGCCCACGATGGCCACGTCGTACTGCCGCTCTTCCACCGAGTTGGAACTGCTACCGTGTGCCGACATAATCTTACCTTCCTAGATTCAGTGAAACGTGGTGGCCGTTGCGATCACCGTAACGGGCAGGCATCTGCCGCAATTAGGCGCCAGTTTGTCTTTCGACGCTTCGCAACGTTCCTGAAGGAATATCTATGTCAGAGTGGTCGACCTCTGGCTCCAGACAGATTCCCTCGAATTATTTCGACGCCAGCGACCCGGTGCTTCATCCCCCAGGTTGAACCGGCAAGATGAAGATGATATTGCCATCCTGGTCGTGGCGGTGGTTGGCAAGAGCTATCACCATTTCGTTAGTTTGACGTATTGCGGCGGTTAACTGCTGGATGTCGTCCCGCATTTCAGTACGTAACTGCTGGATGTCGTCTTGCATTTCAGTACGTAACTGCCGGATGTCGTCTTGCATTTCAGTACGTAACTGCTGGATGTCGTCTTGCGTTTCGGTGCGTAATTGCTGGATGTCGTCTTGCGTTTCGGTGCGTAACTGCTGGATGTCGCCGCGCACCTGCCGGATGTTCGCGTCCTGGGCGTCGATACGCTCAAACAATTGGCCCAGACGGAAGAATCCTCGAAGCAGGATTATCAGCACGGTGATTCCTATCCCCGACAGAGCCACGCCTACCCCGACTATGGCAACCACTATAGCGATGGTGTTGGTATCCATATGCAAAACCTTCTTGTGGAGTTATTCACCTGCCGGTCTGTTCCACTGCTAAGTATAGTACGGCAACTTCTATCAAAACTCAGCCAGTCTCCGCGATAGCGCCGTTGCCACTATACGAATTGGCGTATTCCGCAACTGATTTGAACGTCGTCAGAGCCGCCTGCGCTTCTTCCGATCGTTCCGGCAAAGCCCCAACCACAATCAAGGCTGCGGCTTCGGCGGCATCGGGATGCTCCCATACCGCGTTTGCGGGGCTCGGCGCGGCAACGAACTCGCCGCGCTCTGCCAATCTTTCCAAATGCAGCGCCAGGGCTCCTCGTGCCACCTCGCAGGTTTCCTCAAGGGTGCTTCCGGAGGTGGTACAACCGGGGAGGTCAGGGAAACTGACGATAAAACCATCATCGGGGTTTTGAATCACCAGTGCGGCATAAGTTCGTCCGGCGCTGGTGTCGGGTACAGGTTTGAGCGAGATTGCGGACTGGGGCGGCTCCTCCAGAGGCTCGTACAAACTATCCAATTCCTCTTCTGTAAGGGGAGTACCGTAGATCTCGTGGTATTCGTCCGAGGCCAGGAATGCTTCAAGCTCCGCCTGGGCTTCCGCTTCAGTACGCTCCGGAAGGGCCTCCACCACTATGAGGGCTATGGCATAGCTGGCATCTTCGTGGGCCAACGCAGTGTTTGGGGAGCAGGGCGGAGGAACGCTCTCCCCGTCGGCGGCCATCCCTTCCAGTTGAAGCATTAATGCTTCCCGTGCCATCTCGCGGGCCTCGTCAAAAGTATCGCCCCCTGATGTGCAGCCCAAAAAATCAGGGAATGTCACCCCGAAACTGCTGTCGGGATCTTTGTGGATGAAGGCCAGGTAGGTTCGTTCCATCGCTACCTCCTTTGCCGTCGCAATCTCACGCCAGACTGCTTCTCAATGTTCAGCAAGGTTCCTATTGGGACGTCTTGCCGCGGATGGGTTACTGTAGTCGTCCCGGGCTTGTCGGGATGTTTCATCTGGTGATGCGATCCGGTGATGTGGTGAACGTACCAGCCGTCCCGGCGCAGCCGTCGCATCACTTCCCTGCTGTGCATCGGTGCATTATACACCGCGACCCTTTGGTCCCCGCGTTGCGCCAGCGGCCGGCCGTCGGTATCCTTGCCCTGCCATGAATAGCACAGAACCTGAACCCATACGACGGATCGCCGAGTTCGCCGCCGGCGTCGCTCAAGCGGACATTCCCGTGCCGCCGGCGGTGGCCGAGTTGTGCCGGGAGATGATGCTCAACGGGGCCGGCGCCGCTCTCGCCGGCGCGGCGCATCCCGATGGCATCGCCCTGGCGCGAGTGGTGCGTGAGATGGGCGGCAATGGCCGCAGCACCATCATCGGCATGGGGATGCGCACTTCGCCGGTGTATGCGTCGCTGGTGAACGGCACCCTGGTGCGACTGCTGGACTACGACGACAACACGGTGGACGCGGAAGCGCACCTCACCGCGGCCGTGTTCCCACCCGTGATGGCTCTGGGCGAGATGCACGGGTACTCCGGACGGGACGTTCTCACGGCGTTCGCCGCGGGATGCGAGGTGGCTGCTTACCTCAGCGCCGCCGGGTTGCACAGAGCCTCCGCCGGCGCGGTGGGGGCGGCGGTGGCATCGTCCATGCTGCTCGGGTTGGACGTTGACAGCCTGGCCAGCGCAATCGGGCTGGCGGTTGATACAGCGAGCGGTGGCATCGACTTCGGTTCCGCCGGCGCGGCCGCCATGTCGGAAGGCAAAGCCGCCATGCAGGGAGTGATAGCCGCCCTGAGCGCCGAGGCAGGGATTAACGGAAAGTCCGCCAGCGCGTTCGCAGGAACCGCGGATCTCGCCGATCTCGGTGTCCGATGGCGTCTTGAGGATCCGGGGGTCACCATCCGCCTGTATCCCTGCCATCCGGCGAGCCACAGCGTGATTGACGCCATCCTCGGCCTGGCCCAGTTGCACCGATTCGAGCCGTCCGACGTATCTTCCGCACACATTGGAGTGACCGCCGGGGCCACCGAGCAACTGCCGCACATCCTTCCCGCCGACGGTTGGCAGGCCCGCCGTTCCATCGGCTTCATCGCGGCGGCGACCCTGTGCCACGGCGCTCCGCTGATCAACTTCTTCTCCGAGCCGGCGGTGCGGGACGAGGGCGTCCGCGCCATGATGGAGCGCATTTCCATCGAGGCCACCCTGCCAGCGTCACCCCTGGCTCTCAACCCGGCCGAGGTCGCGATCACTCTCACCGACGGACGCACGCTGCGCCACCGCATCGACCACCCCCGGGGCTCGCCGGCAATGCCACTGGACTCCGAGGAGCTGGACGCAAAATTTCTGTACTGCACCCGCTACATACTGCCGGCAGACCACATCGACGAAGCGGTCAGCAGTTTCCGCGGCATCCTCGACATCGAAAACGTTACCGGAATGGCATCCGTACTCGGCGGCTAACCCCCGGTTTAAACTAAAATCCTGTCCATCCCGTTCATCCCCGTACATTAAACTCCCGGAGGCAAACACCATGAAAGGCATCCGCGCCTACGAAGTCGGTGCACCCGACGTGCTGAAATACGAAGATATGCCCGAACCCACCGCCGGTCCGGGTGAAGCGATCGTTGCCATCCGCAACATCGGCGTCAACTACACCGACGTTTCCAGCCGCAAGGGCACCAACCCGCCGGCGTCTTTCCCCTGGACGCCCGGCCGAGAGGCATCGGGCGAGGTGATCGCCGTGGGCGACGGCGTGACCGAGGTATCCGTAGGCGACCGGGTTGCCTACGCCATGCACACCGGGTCCTACTCTGAGCAACAGGCCGTTCCCGCCTGGCTGCTGGTTCGCATCCCCGATGCCATGGACTTCGAAACCGGCGCGGCCACCCTGCTCCAGTGCATGACCGCCCACTTCCTGGTCAACGACATCGCGCCGTTGCAGGCCGGCCAGAGCGCCCTGGTCCACGCCGGCGCTGGCGGCATGGGCCTGCTGCTCATCCAGATGCTGAAACGCAAGGGCCTCCACGTGTACACCACCGTTTCCACCGACGACAAGGCTGCACTCGCCAGCAACGCGGGCGCCGACGACGTGATCCTCTACACCCGGCAGGACTTCGAGGAAGAGATAAGGCGTATGACGGACGGCCAGGGCGTGAAGATCATCTACGACGCCGTGGGCGCGACGACCTTCGAAAAGGGGCTGCGGGTCCTGGGAAGGCGCGGCTGCATGGCGCTGTACGGGCAGGCCGGTGGCCCGGTGGGCGCGGTGGACTCAGGGATGCTGCGCAACGGCTCGCTGTTCCTAACACGACCCACCCTGGGCGACTACACCGCCACGCGCGACGAACTGCTGCAACGGGCCGAGGAATGCCTGTCCTGGGTCCAGTCGGGCGAGATCAGGCTCAAGGTCACACTCAACCTCCCGCTGTCCGAGGCCGCCGAGGCGCACCGCCGGCTGGAGGGACGAGAGACCACCGGGAAGATACTGTTGACGCCGTGATAGACTCGAACTGGTCAACGAGTTGCAAGCCGGCCAGCCGGAGGAAATCATGACCGAGGCCGTTCCTTTCCACAAAAAACTGCATACGCTCACCATCGAAGAATTTGGCGAGCAATACCTGTCAATCATCACCGCCGTTTTCGAGCAGGGCGGGAAAGCGATCCTCTTTGACGGCGACACGCCCGTCGTGCAGATAACGCGGTACGAGGAGCCACCGCTCCATGGTTACGGCTCCATGAAGGGCCAAATCGAGATCCACGGCGACATCGTATCTCCGCTGCCGCCCGAGTGGTACGCCTGTCAAGCATAAAGCCCGTGCACTGAGTTACGATTGGCAATCGATCAAATGTGCCATTGTGATCGAAAATCACAGCCAAGGATATTGAGAGAGACATGAACATCCAACGCATTGATCGTCTGCGCAATCACGGTATTTTCCGTGATTTCACTTGGCCTGCCGATTTGCCCCATTTCGGGAATTACAATGTCATCTACGGGTGGAATGGATCCGGCAAAACCACTATCAGCAGAATCTTCAGAGATCTGGAGCTGCGCCGTGATCCCATGTCTGGAGAGGCAAATCTCACCGTCGACGGGCAAGCTATCCGAGCAACAGAGTTTCAAGGAGCCAGCGTTCCTGTCCGCGTGTTCAACAGGGATTTTGTGGCCGAGAATGTTTTTCCGATGGGCGGCGGAGACGTGCCACCTATCTTGATTCTCGGTGAAGAAAACATCGAGAAGCAGAAGCAACTCGAAGACTTCAGGGCCGAAACGGCCGAGGTCCGAGCGGCGCTTGAAACAGCCCGGAACGACAAAAGTGAGGCTGAGCGTGCAGTGGACAATTATTGCGTGAATGGCGGTCGCCTCATCAGAGACCTGCTTCGAGGTTCTGCGGGCAATCTCTATAACAACTACGACAAACGAAACTATACTAGGCGCTCGGAAATAATGATCGAGGATGGAGACTGCGGTAGGTATCGCATTACGGATCCCGAGCGGGACGAATTAGTTCTCCAACACAGAGCACCGATAAAACCGCCAGTGAAAGAGCTTGCTTACGAAGAACCTGATTTTACTGCGCTCAGAACCAAAGCTGCTGATCTCCTGTCAACCTCGGTCGTGGCGAAGACCATCCAATCGTTGAGCCACGACATCCAGCTTTCTGATTGGGTGAGACAAGGACTGGAACTGCACAGGGAGCGGGGCGCTGACGAATGCCTCTTCTGCGAACAGCCACTCACAGCTGAACGTACATTGGATCTTGAACAACATTTCAACGATGCTTACCAAGATCTTGTGGATGCGCTTGACGAACTGGGTGAGCAGATCCACGCCGAATCCGAAACATTATCGACATTCGTTCCCCCAAACGCCGCTCTGCTCAATGAGCGGTTCGTTGACGGCTACGAAGTCGCGCTAGAAGGATTGGAAAAATACCAAACTCAGGGTACCAAGTATTTATCGTCGTTGGCCGACGCGGTTTCGAATAAGCGTGCAAATCCGTTTGATCGCGTTTTGCTGCCGGTCGACAATTTCCCAATCCCCGCCAATCAACCGATTCGGGATTTGAACGGAATAATCCAAGAACATAATTCAGAATGTGCTAATCATGCAGAAGTCACAGGCAAAGCCCGCAAAAGACTGGAGGATGGGACCGTCGCGGAACGGTTGGATGAATTTCGAGAGCTTCAAGACGTCGTCTCTTCTCACGAATCTGCCATCCAAAAATATTCCAGCCAGGTACAACAACTGATTGCTACGATGTCCGAATTGGAAGCCGAGATCACGGAACACAGGGCTCCAGCTCAAGAGTTAAATGACGACCTTCGGAAATACATGGGGCACGATGAACTCCAATTGGACATCAAAGACAACGGCTATTCTATCTCTCGCAACGGAGTGCCCGCATCGCATCTAAGTGAAGGGGAGACTACTGCCATCGCATTGCTGTACTTCTTGAAGTCCCTGACTGACCGACGTTTCGACTTCACGAATGGCGTAGTGGTACTGGACGACCCAATCTCCAGTCTCGATTCGAACTCGCTATTCTCGGCATTTGGGCTAATCAAGAGTAGAACGAAAGACGCTGGACAGCTGTTCATACTTACGCATAATTTCACGTTCTTCAGGCAGGTACGTAACTGGTTCCGCCACCTACCGGGTCAGCGGCGGAAAGATGTTTCTGCACGCCCTGCCCGGTTTTACATGCTCGGATGCACGTCGGATCATAATGGTCGTCATTCCCGAATTCAGGCACTAGATCCTTTGCTAGAACGGTTCGAATCTGACTACCATTACCTATTCGCCAGCGTCGTTCGAGGTGCTTCGTCCGCGAGTGCTCATCTCGAGTCGAATTATTTGCTGCCAAACATGGCACGCAGGTTGCTCGAAGCATTTCTGGCTTTTCGTCAACCACATATATCGGGGGACCTGTGGAATAAAATGCAAGGCGTGGAGTTCGATGAGGCCAAGAAAACCCAGATTCTGCGATTTGTTCATTCGTACTCACATAACGACCTAATCACGGAGCCGGAACATGATCTGTCGCTACTAAGCGAGGCTTCCAGCGTCCTTACTGATCTCCTTGATTTGATCAAAGGACAGGATGAAGCCCACTATCACGGAATGCTTAGCCTGATTAACCAGCCTGCTCATGACGACGAATAGAATGTGTGCACTAGGCACTGGTAAAGCGATCTTTCCGTAACGGGTCTCGAAACGGCTTGAGACAGAGCGTTTCCAGAAAATTCTCTCATTCCACATAGGGCGTACCGATATTGCGAACGAATCTGATCACTTTCATATGTGACTGTCCTGTTGACGCCCCCAACCGCCCGCCATACAATTAACCCCGCAAAATCCGAATACCCAATTGCCGTGAAGGGGATTAGTAACCGCCCAGCGAGGCCCAGAGAGCCGGGTTAGCTGCGAGCCGGCGCCAGGCGCAGGCGGTGAATGGACCCCGGAGCCGTCCGCTGAAAGGCAGCCTCCGTGCTTGTCGCGACGCCGAGTAGGCTGGACCGTTTGGGCCGCGTTACTCGCCCATTGAACACCGTATGCAGGGTGGCATCACGGCCATAAGGCTCGTCCCGCAGGGGACGGGCTTTTTCTTTTGCCGACGCCACCCGACACGATTGGGAATCATACCATGAGTACCTACTATCCAACCCTCGAACAAGTTCGCGCCCTGGCCGGACAGGGCAACCTCTGCCCCGTGTACCGCACCATCAACGCCGACCTGGAAACGCCGGTTTCGGCCTACCTGAAGGTGGCGCGTCCGCCCTACTCCTTCCTGCTGGAATCGGTGGCCGGCGGCGAGCGCATCGGACGCTACAGCTTCATCGGCACCGAGCCCTACGACGTGTTCAGCACCGGCGCCGACCAGCCGTCCGGACAGGTGGACCCGCTGACGCTGGTGCAGAGGGAGATGGACTCCTTCCGGCTGATCTCCGTTGACGGCCTGCCTCCCTTCCACGGGGGCGGCGTGGGCTACGTCGCCTACGATGCGGTGCACTACTTCGAGCCGCGCGTCCCCATGCCGGAGGCCGACCCCCAGGGCCTGCCCGAGTCGGTCTTCATGTTCACCGACACGCTGCTGGTGTTCGACCACCTGCGCCATGACATCAAGGTGGTGAGCCACGCCCGGCTGGATGGAAGTGACGTCGCAGCGGCCTATGACGCCGCCGTCGCCAAGATCGAACGGATGGTGGACCGGCTCTCGCGACCCCTGGAGATCCCGCCGGAACTGCTGGCGACGCCGTCCCTCCCGGTGGGCAGCGAGACCCAATCCAACTTCACCGTGGCGGAATACGAGGCCGTCATCGAGAAGTGCATTGAGTACATCTACGCCGGCGACGTCATCCAGGTAGTCAACTCCCAGCGGTTCAGCCGGCACACCGATGCCCACCCCTTCCAAGTGTACCGCGCGCTGCGGGGGAGCAACCCGTCGCCCTATATGTACTACCTGGACCTGAACGGCTTCCAGATCGTCGGCGCGGCCATCGAGACGGTGGCCACCGTCCACGATGGCACCGTCTCCACCCATCCCATCGCCGGCACGCGGCCGCGCGGCCAGACGCCGGCCGAAGATGTCGCCCTGGAAGAAGAACTCAAGGGCAGCGAGAAGCAGCAGGCCGAGCACATCATGCTGCTGGACCTGGGCCGCAACGACATCGGCCGGGTCAGCGTCCCCGGCACCGTCAGCGTTACCCAGTACATGGACGTGGAGCGTTTCTCCCACGTGATGCACCTGGTGTCTCACGTGGAGGGCGAGCTGCGACCGGACATGACGCCCTACGATGCGTTGCGCGCCTGCTTCCCCGCCGGCACCGTCTCCGGCGCGCCCAAGATCCGCGCCATGGAGATCATCGCCGAGGTCGAGCAGGAGCGGCGCGGCCCCTACGGCGGCGCGGTGGCCTACTTCAGCTACAACGGCAACATGGACACCGCCCTGGTGCTGCGCACCGGCATCTTCAAGGACGGCGTGATGTACGTCCAGGCCGGCGGCGGCGTGGTCGCCGACAGCGTGGCCGAGGACGAATACATGGAGACCCGGCACAAGTCCGGCGCCATGATGCGCGCCATCGACGTTGCTGAGGGGGCCACCTGATCGCGTCAGCGCCCGCTTGACAGCATATTGGCCGAAAATCACAATGGGCTCATGGACTTTGCGGTCCAATTTCATGCGGACTTTGAACCGGAATTTGATGCTTTGCCTGATGCAGTTCGGGAAGCCCTGCAGCAAAGAGCCAGCCTGTTGCAGTCGCGAGGCCCGGCATTGGGTCGCCCCAACGTGGATAATTTGCAACTCTCCCGGTATTCCAGGATGAAAGAATTGCGATTCAACGCCGACGGCGGCGTATGGAGGGTGGCTTTCGCCTTTGACGCCAACAGGGACGCCGTTCTATTCGCGGCCGGCAATAAATCCGGCGTCAGTGAGCGGAGGTTTTACCGCCAGTTAGCAGAGAGGGCAGACCGGCGATACGCCGAACACGCGGCACGTTTGCAACGACAGGGAGCCGGATAGCATGACTACGTTGAATCAAAAGATTGCGGCCTTGTCGGCTGAAAGGCGGGAGCGGGTTTTGCGAGGTTCCGAAGCTCTGATTGCAGCCGAGGCCGCCAACCGTTCCGGGTTGCGCAACTTGCGAAATGGCGCCTGCCAGCGGGCCATCGTTGACTTCAGCAAAGCATTGGAGTTGGACCCGGGGAATGCCGCCGCCTACAGCAACCGCGGCCTCGCTTACGTCCACCAGTCCGACTATGCGCGAGCAATCGCCGATTTCGATGCCGCTCTGGACCTCGACCCGGAGCTGTTCGAGTGTCTGGTCAACCGGGGTTTGGCGCACGATGAGCAATCCAATTACTCGCTGGCCGTCGCCGATTTCAACAATGCGCTGCGTTTGCGTCCTGCTTTCGCTCCGGCTCACTACGGGCGCGGCTTGACGTACTCTCACACGGGCGATTACGAAAAAGCGGCCAGCGATTTTGACCGCGCTGCACAGTTAGCGCCGGCCACGGCCGGCGATGGTGACCGGTCCGCCTATTTGCAGATAGGCGAGGCGGAGCACGACGGCGTCTACGATGACCGGCGCATCCATGCATAACCCGAAGCTACGAGGTAGAAATGCTCAAATCCTTTTTCCATACCGGCTTCATCGTCAAAGACCTGGAGGCCGCCGTCGCCTTCTACTCCGACGTGCTGGGCCTGAACCTGACCATGCGCACGGAACGCACCGGCGAGTTCCCCACTACCTTGCTTGGCTTCCCGGACACCCACATCAGGGGCGCGTTCTTCGACATGGGCGACGGCCACCAGCTGGAGCTGATCCAGTACATGAACCCGGAGGGCGGGTACGCCGATTTCGACAAGAACGACGTCCGCGCCGCGCACCTGGCCTTCTACGTCGAGGGTATCGACGCATTTTATGAGAACACCCGCAATCGCGGCCTCAGCTACCCCACGCCGCCGGTTGCGATGTACGACGACGCCGGCAACATGGTGCGCAAGGCGTCCTACTGCCAGGACCCGGACGGCAACTGGCTGGAACTGGTGGAGCTGTACTGACCCATACCGTCATTCCGGCGAAAGAACGTCACCCCGTACTCGATACGGGGCCGGAATCCAGAGAGCCTATCTATGCTTCTGCTAATCGACAACTACGACAGCTTCACCTACAACCTCTACCAGTACCTGTGCGAGCTGGGCGCGGAGGTGGAGGTAGTGCGCAACGACAAGACCACCATCGAGGACATCGAGGCCATGCAGCCTGAGGGCATCGTGGTTTCCCCGGGGCCCTGCACGCCCCGGGAGGCCGGGATCTCCAACGACGTCATCCGGCACTTCGGTCCCAAACTGCCGGTGCTGGGCGTGTGCCTGGGCCACCAGTGCATTGGCGATGCCTACGGCGCGACGGTGGACCGCGCCGGGGAGATCCGCCACGGCAAGACCTCGATGATCCACCACGACGGCAAGGGAGTATTTGCCGGTCTGCCCAACCCGTTCGAGGGCATCCGCTACCACAGCCTGGTCATCTACCCCGAAACCGTGCCCGACTTCCTGGAAGTGACGGCATGGACGGACAACGGCCTCATCATGGGCGTGCGCCACAAGGAACTGCCCGTGGAGGGGGTCCAGTTCCACCCGGAGTCGATCATGACCACGGTGGGCCACGACCTGCTGCGCAACTACCTGCAACAGGTGGAGGAGTTCCACCGTCCCACGTGAGCGGTGAAACGGTAGCTACCGTCAGCTGATTTCGGCCACAGCCTCGATCTCCACGTCCAGGCCGGCCTCGGCCAGCCCCGTGATCTCGATCAAGGTGTTGGCCGGATAGGCGCCCTCGAAAAACTCGGCCCACAGCGCTTCTTGGGTTTCGCGCGCCTCGCGCCAGGCCGGTATGCTGGTCACAAAGGTCGTGATCTTCACGATGTCCGACGGCTGCCCGCCCTCGGCGCGCACGATCCGCGCTATCCGGTCCAGCGTCACACGGGTTTGCTCCATCAGCGACTTTCCCTGGGCTTCCGTGCCCCGGGCCGTGCAGCCGGCGATAAACAGCCAGTTGCCGGTGCGTACCGTCCGGCTGAAGGAAGAACCTGATGGGGCGATATCTGGATGATTGTTCCTGATCTTTTCCATTTCTTTCCTCCCGATCGATGCGGGTTCGGTTGGCCCGTAATGGATGGGATACGCTGACCCGAGGAGATTGCCGTGCTTCGCTCGCAATGACGTTTTACAGCACGGCGGTTCAGGCGTCGCGGAACTTGGGCATCACCTGCTCTGCCAGGAGCTTCAGCGACCGGTGCGTCGCCTCTGGAGGCATCAGGCCCCGGTTGGTCAGCATCAGGTTGCGGATCCCGGCGTCGCGCATCAGGGCGATCTGCTCGGCCACCCGGCGCGGGCTGCCCAGCAGGTTCTCCGCTGCGTCCGGATCCGGGCGCTGGGCGTAGCCTTCTTTCGGCGTCGGCGGAACCTGCCGTGACATGGGGAATTCCGGCGGGTTCCATTCGTCCCGGTACGCCTGGATGGTGGAGAAGGCTGCGTAGTTGGCCGGAATGAACTCATCCAATGCCTGGTCGTCGCTCTCGGCCACGTGCATCTCGCGCCACACCCAGATCTGGTCCAGGTTGCGCTCGATGGCCTCCTCACTGAACCCCGATTCGGCCATGGTGTCGCGATAGAACGCGATGTCGGCGGCCGTGCTGTTGGTGGAACGGCCGCGCAGCAGGATCGGCCGCCCGATGCGCGCCATCTCCGTGATCGATTCGCGGTTGATGCAGGCACGCGCCAGCGGCGGATGGGGTTTTTGGTAGGGTCGCGGCCGAACCGAGGGGAACGCTACCTGATAGTACTCGCCATGGAAGTGGACTTCATCCTGCGTCCACGCCGTTACCATCAGTTTCTCGGCCTCTTCCATCTGGGCCGCTCCCAGCGCCGGGTCGGTGCCAAAGCCGACGTACTCGAAGGCGTTGTAGTTGGAGCCCTTCGCGGTTCCCACCACCAGACGGCCTTCACTCAGGTTATCCAACAGCGCGGTTTGCATCGCGACCCGCACCGGGTTGTGCAGCGGCAACTCAATGATGCCGAACCCCAGCAGGACCCGGCTGGTTTTCACTGCCACCGCGCCGGCGAACACCAGCGGGTCGCCGTACACGCACTCACCAGTGAAGTAGTGCTCCGCGAACCAGATGGCATCGTACCCCAGCGCTTCGACCAGCACCGCCTCGTCCAGGCATTCTCGAATCGCGACGTCGTCCTGCGAATCGTCGAATTTCATGGGATAGAAGAAATGGCCGAAACGCATGGTGGCACCGTACCGGATTCGTGCTCAGAAGCGGTTTTCCAGCTCCACGATGATGATGTCCGCGTCGCTGCGGCGGGTGTCGCTCATGATGCGCGCCCGGTCCACGGCCCGCAGGGCGTCGAGGGTGAACGGCTGCCAGGTGTCGCGCAGGCTCCGGAAGGCCTGCTCCTCGCCTTCGATGGCTGCCACCAGCAGGTGATGGACGGGCTCCAGGTAGCCGGACTTGGGGAGGCTGCGCACGCTGTCGCCGACGGCGTCCACATTGGAGCTGAACTCGGTCAGCGCCTCCAACACTTCCAGACGGTCACATCCGCCATCGTCGGCCCGCCAGGCGTTGTAATCAGAGTGGAACCTGTCCCAGGTCTGCATGAGGCGGTCATATTCCAGGTCAAACATGGTGATGTCGGCCAGCGCGTCGGCCGTATCCTCGACGGATAGATCGTCGACCACGTCGGACAGAGCCTCGAAAGCCTCCTCGCTGGCCGCGACGCTGGCGTCGATGTCCTTGAAATCGGGCAGCTTCGCAGCGTCCTCTTCCTTATCCTCCCCTTCTTGCTCTTCCTTTTCTTCTTCCCCGGTTGGACTCTCGGCGGCGGCGCTGAACGCATCCACTTCGGCTTGAGCCGCCTTTTCGAGGGCCTTGATCGCATCCTTCCCGCCCTTCAGGGACGGCAATTCGTCAACGGCGGCGGCAATTGCCTCCATCTTTTTGGTCAGCGCCTTGAGGCCATCAATAACGTCGGAAACTTCCGCATCATCGGCCCCGTCGCTCAGTTTGTCATACTCCGCGTGAACCTCTTCCCAGTCCTTCACAATGGCTTCAAACGCCTCGGTGAAGGCAGCGATTTCTTCCGGGTCTGCGATTTCTTCCAATGTCGCCCGCAGTTCCAGGGCCTTATCCTTGGCCTCGCGCTGCGCCTGGGACGCTAGGTTGCGCTGGATTTCGACGTTTTCAAACAGGGAGACGTTGCCAGGCTGCCAGCGGTCGCGGAGCTGCCGGAAGGCAGTTTCCTCTTCCTCGGCCGCCGTGATCAGCTTGTTGGTGAATTCTCCGGTGGTCTTGGTGCGGGTGAGGTCCCGCGCCTCCTCGGTGACATCGTTGAACTCGATGGCAAACTCGCTCAATGCCTCGGTCATCGTTGTGGGATGACACATTGTCAGGTCGGCGCGCCACTGGTCGAAGTCGTCGTGTACCTGGTTCCACGCCTCGTCGATGCCCTGGCGCTGCTCGTTGAAATCAGCCAGCGGGGGCGGTTCCATGGCTGGGGCGCGAGTGGCCATTGCCTCCGGAGCGGAACTCGGCGGGGAATCCGCCGGCGCCTGGTCTGGCGGAGTGGTGCAGGCGATCATCGCAAACAATGCCAGGGCCGGAACGAGCAGAATCAGCCGTTTGGATATGCTTTTCATGTACTACTTACTCGCTCCCGCCGAAGTGCTTACTCCAGTTACTTCGCTGACCAGATCGGACCTGAACTCGCCGTCCACAAGGTGGTCCACCGCTTTATCGAGGACTTCAGGAGTATCAGCCAGCAATATCAACACGTGCCGGCCTCCTTCACGGTCCAGCACGGTGACCGCCGTGCCCTCTGCGTCCAGTTCCAGGCCGAATGGCATTCCCACCATATCGTCGACTCGAACGCCGGCAGCCTGGAGGTACTGGCGCACTTGCAGCGCGTCCTCGTGCAGGCCCAGGAACACCGTGTCCCGGCTCACGTCTTCGGTTCCCTGGATGTCAGCGGAGATGCCGTAGTCCTCCAGTCCGTTCTTCAACTTCGCGCCGCTGCCTATCAGATCGGGACGGCCCAGCAGGATCTGGACGCCGTCATCGGGGCCGGTCCGATAGAAGTGCGGAAAGTCCGCCAGATCGAAAACGCGGTCGCTGGTGGTGACAAAGTTGATGAGGTTCGACAGCAGACGCTCGTTGTCCAGCTTGGAATCGTGGGGCGGTATCATGAAAGTGAAGTCAGAAACAGCCAGGACGTTTCTGGCGGCGGCGCGGGCCATGACGTAAAGATCGCCGTTGTTTTCCGCCACCGCGGACTCGGTGCGGCCATCCGCTACGGCCAACCCGGGGCCGGAAGAGGTGATCGACCCGGCGGTAAACAGCACGATGGTGTCCAGGCCGGCGGTCAACTCGTCAGGGCGGAAATCGCGCACGAATATGTTCTGGTAGTTCTGGTCATTCTCGGCCTGGTTAAACAGGTAGTCCGGGCGGAACTGCACGCCGAATCGCTGGGCGAGAGTGTTCATCTGGTCGCGGCGGCCGGGGTCGGAAACCATTACCAGCTTGCCGCCCTTCCGCACGAAATCTTCTATCAGGTCAACCTCACCGGCCGAGTAGGCAACCAACGGCGTTATGACCACCAGGCTGTCCGCC
Organism: Dehalococcoidia bacterium; assembly: GCA_034428455.1. Classification (GTDB taxonomy): domain Bacteria; phylum Chloroflexota; class Dehalococcoidia; order Lucifugimonadales; family UBA3495; genus Bin87. Next base: position 4,170 of record DAOUHZ010000141.1, on the reverse strand, counting down.
TCGCGCAGCCTTTCTGCGAACTGAGCGCGGCGATCTGACTCCGATGCCCGGGCAAAGTTGCCCAGCAACTCCAGGTCGTACCCCTGGGCAACCACCCGGGTGCGCAGCGTCAGGACTTCTCGCGAGGAGAAACCGTTGCTGTGGAGGGTGTCGACCAGCACCAGGCCACCAGAGCGTTCACCAACAGACGGCGCCCATTGCGTCCCGTCGGCGGCGCTGGCGACGCCCGGCGGCGCGTATGCCATCTGAGCGCTGGGCGGGCCAGCATAGTTGCCGCGATAAAAAACCAGGTAGGCGGCGGCGAATGCCACTACGACAAAAACCACCAGGAGGATCAGTACCCCGGCAAGTTTAGTGGCCATAACCCGCATACAGGTAGTAGATGTTCGGCTGTCCGACCTCGATCGGCAAGTCCGAAAGCGGGTTCACCTGTTCCTGATCCAATAATCCCATCAGTGGTTGCACATATTGATCTTCGGGCGCTTCTCCAGCGCGGTCCGACTTGGAATCAGCGGCCGCGTCATCCCCGGGGACTGCGTCCAGCGGCGCCTGCACGAGCTGCGCGCGCCATCCGTATTTCTCGAACACCTTCGCGTTCACGTCGACGATCCCGTATCTGCCAATGCCGGCCAGTTCGGCCGCTTTTTCGACCCCGTCGCCGGTTACGCCGATGGCGTCGGCCAAGCCCAGGAACACCGCATCCTGTCCCGCGTAGAGTTTACCCTCGAGCAGCTGGGCCTCGGTAATGCGAATGCGGTCGCCGCGCTCGTGCATCACCATCTTGGCGAACCGATCCTTGATCAGGTCGATCAAAGCGACCCAATGCTGCCTGGAGCCGCCGGTCAGCTTGTGCGGGCCGGTGGTGGTGATGATTTCGGGCAAAATCGGCGGCAGGGTCCCGCCTGAGATTCCCACAACGCCGACGTTGCCCACGAGGGACGACGGCTGGGCGTATATGTAGTTGCCTCCCATGGCCATCATGAAGCCGCCGCTGGCAACCATGCCGTTCATCACGATGACCACCGGCTTTTCTTCGCGCAGGCGGACGGTGTGGAAGTACAGACGCTCGCTGGAAGACGCGCCCCCGCCCGGGCTGGAGAGGGAGATCACCACTCCTTTGATCGAGTCGTCCTGCAGGGCGTAATCGAGGTGCTGCCCGATGACGTACGCGGAGCCTTCGTCGATGACGGTGAACGGGATGTTGATCACGCCAATGGCCGGCTTGCCGGGCGCGACGAAGAAAAACACCACCGCACCGATCACGAGGCCGAGGATCACGGCCGCTGGACCGGCGAAATACCAACTGGTCAGCGCAGTGCGCAATTTGTTCAGTGTTTCCACCATTGGGGGAATATCCTACCACAGGCGTACAAGGCACACACGACCGTCAGTTGCCGAGTTAATACGGATTTAACCTTGCATCGGTTTCATGCCATGGTTACGATTGCGCGAACCTGTTTCGGGAGCCAGCGACATGCACCACTGGAACGTCGGCGGCGATATCTACATCGGGTGGCCCGACCACGGCGCCGAAGAAAGGCGCTACACCATCGTGGACGTCGACCTGTTCGGCAAGGTGTTCCGCGCCCGGGTGACCGACGGAGAGCGGCAGGGCGGCTTCATGGTGATTTTCGATTGCCCGAACATCGTGCTGGAGCAACTGGCCGAGCAGGCCACTTACGCCCTGGGCTTCCGCGTGATCGTGTCGAGCCTGCGCACCAGCATCGAGGGCAACATCGTGCGCAGCTTCGACTACGAGTGGTACCCCACTCCGGAATACGAGGAGCGGCCCCACGCGCTGGCGACCACCCTGGCCAGCCTGTACAACGAAATCGCGCCGGGCCAGGCCGGCTAGCCGCCTCCGCCCGGTATGTTCGGGTGACCCCACAGTGGATGGCGGAAAGTGGGCGCCAGCGCCGGGTTCAGTTCACGCCGCGACCGGGCGGCCGCTCCGCCATCGTGGGCTGCGCTATTCTCAGGCTCGTTCGCCGACTCGCCATCCGAGGCTGAATTCCTCAGAACCGTTGGGGGAGCGCGCCGTGCCGTCAGCCGGTTGAGGTGCAGCGCCAGTTCCTGGAGGCTGTGCAGGTTGTGCGCCGGCAGAAAGTCGTCGATGTGGGGCAACGCCGCCTGCATCCCCCGGGTCAGCGGCTCATAGCCCGGCGACCCGAGGAGCGGGTTGAGCCAGATCAGGCGGTGGCAACTGCGCTGCAGCCGCGCCATTTCGCGGGACAGCAGGTCCGGGTCGCCACGATCCCACCCGTCGGATATGACCAAGACCACCGCGCCGCCCCGCAGGACGCGGCGCGCCCAGCGATAGTTGAACGCCTTGATCGCCTCGCCGATGCGGGTGCCGCCGGCCCAGTCGGGCACGGCTCGGGCCACCTCGGATACCGCGCGGTCGACACCGCGGTGCTCCAGGTGGCGGGTGATGCGGGTCAGGCGAGTGGCAAACAGGAAAGCCTCCAACTGCTGTCCGCTGACGGCGACGGTGTGCACAAAGTGCAACAGCATGCGGGTGTAACGCTCCATGGAGCCGCTGACGTCGCAGATCAGTACCAGGGGGCGGGGCTTGGTCTTGCGCCGGCGGTGGGCGATGTCCAGCATCTCGCCGCCATAGGACAGGCTCCGCCGCATGGTGCGCCGCAAGTCCACGTCGCGTCCGTACCCCCAAGTGAGCCGCCGGGTGCGACGGCTGCCCAGATCCCATTGCAACTCTGCCATCAGGACGCGCGCCGCGGCCACCTCGGCCGGAGTGTAGTCGGCGAAATCCCGTTGCCGCAGGACCTCCCGGGCGCTGAAGGATCGCTGGAGGTCCACCACGGGTTGCCGGTCGCCGGCATCGTCGGGGTTGTCGTCAGCCGGCGGCCCGTCGGAGGTATCCTCGCGGTGGGGCATCACGCGGGGGGTGCGGTAGCGGCGCTCCTCTCCCATGGAGCGCAGGTCCCGCATGCTGCGTCCGTGGGCCGGCCGCCGCCAGAACACCTGGAAAGCCTCGTCGAAGAGTTCCAGGTCGCTGCGCCGGTGCACCAGCAGCGCCCGGGCCGCCAGTCGGAAGTCGTTTCGGTTCCCGCCGATGGGCACGAACTCAGTGGCGCGAACCAGGTCCAGGATGTTGCCGGAGCCCACGTCCAGCCCCAGGCGGCGGAGCACCTCGCCGAACATCAGGAGGTTGGACAGGATCGTCCCATCGCCGGTGTCGGCCGGCGCGGTGTGCAGGTTGACGCTGAGGGTGGGGGTCATAGGACGGGTTATGGGTTACTTAGCGCACGTGCGAAGGCCCAGGATTCGGCCGAAATCTTTTCCTCCGGCGTCCAGTGCATTTTGTCCTGCCAACCGGCGATGTAGTGAATTTCCGTCGGTACGACCACTTCGTACTCGCCGCCGAAATAGCGGCCGTGGGTGCGCTTGATGGTTTCCACCGAAGCCGCGCCGAGGATGACGTACTCCATGCGGACAGGCTTGCCGGCCTTCAAGCAGGCGTTGAGCTCGTCCATCTGCTCGTCCTCCAGACGACAAAAGCGTTCTTCGGCGTCCTCAATGTCGTCATACACCGTGATTCTGGTGGGGATTTTGCCGTGCCGGTCGTGTTCAATCAGGAAGCTCAGGCTCATCTCAGTTCTCCTTCTCATGGCCCGGCCCGGTTACCCGGAGTAGGCCGATGTTATCACACTGCGGGTTTGTGCGACGGCGGATTCGGACAGGTCAATACCCGCCAAGTCGCACTGCCAGGCCAGTTCCGACAACCCTAAAAGCGCCTCATTGACTGCCGGGTGACCGCCGCCATATTTGATGGATATATCGTATCCTGCGGCTTGCTCTGAGACCTGTTGCCAGCGGAACTGGTTGCGTGTTTGTACCTGGATTTCCATAAGCTGGCCCCGATAGCGAATGTCAAAGTGGACCGCTCGATACCCGAACTTGGGGCTGTCGCTTTTGTCGTCAACTTGCTGGACATCGTAGGTTGCCAGCAACCGGGCGACTGCAGCCTGCTGCTCAGCCCTGCTGGATACGATGATGCGGCAGCCAGCCAAGTCGGTCACCTGAGACAAAGCCAGCTCAGGACGCCGCTGCAACTTGGCCGCTACCGTTTCAATGCGCTTGGTTCGGGAAGCGAATTCAGCGCCCGGCGCCAGCGACCGTAACTCCGCCTCCAAATCTCGCCTGAGG
>DAOUHZ010000140.1:0-54207 GCA_034428455.1 Dehalococcoidia bacterium | reverse complement strand
ACGCTGATTGAACCGCCGGGCCCGCCGCAGAACTTCGAGATCAGCGCCACGCTGGGCACCCCGGACCTGTCGGTGACGTGGGACGCCGCTGATGGAGCGACCTCCTACACGCTGGCCTGGTGGCTGGACGGCAAGGAGATCCAGTCGTACGACGAGACCACGGTCAGGGAGACCGAGGCCACCGCCACCGTGTCCGGCTCCGGTCTTTGGTTGCTGTCGCTGCAGGCCTGCAACGACGGCGGCTGCGGCCTCACTTCCTTGACGAGCTTCGAGATCAAAGAGGGGCTCCTCCAGGTCCTGGACCAATCGCCTCCGAACTTTGTCCGCGCGGCGGTAAACGGGCGCACGGCGACCGTCACCTTCGACGAACGGCTGGACCCGGACTTCCGCGTGCAAGGTGAAGCTTTCACCGTGTACGTGGGCGACCCACAGAGCAGTCTCCCCTTCTCCGGGTCGAGCGACGACGTCACCATATCCGGAGCGACCGTGACCCTGACCCTGACCCTGAACCGGCCGGTGGTGGTGCGAGGAGAGACGGTCAGGGTTTCGTATTCGGCGCCGAGTGGGTCGGATGGGCTACAGGACCAGCACGGCAACAAAGTGCCGTCCTTCAATAACCTGCCGATGACCAACAACTCGCCGCCGGCGGCCGTCTCCAGCGCGACGGTGGACGAAAGAACGCTGAGCGTTACCTTCAACGGGCGTCTGGACCCGAACTCGGCGCCTGCGGGCAGCGCGTTCACCGTGAGCGGCGGACGCGCCGGCACGGGCAGGGCTTCCATCTCCGGCGACTACGGCGAGACCGTGACCGTGACCCTGGACGAGGCGGTGGGGCACAGCGAGAGGGTCACGGTGCGCTACGCGAAGCCCAGCGTCAACCAGCTGCGGGACCGGGGCGGCAACCAGGTGGCGTCCTTCAGCCGGGCAGTGACCAACATCTCGAAGCTGAAGCCGGTCAGTGTCGCGGTGAGCGGGAGCACGCTCACCATTGCTTTCAACGGGCGTCTGGACCCGCACTCGGCGCCGGCGGGCAGCGCGTTCACCGTGAGCGGCCGCGCTGGCACAGGCACAGCCGCTGTCTCCGGCGCGACCGTGACGGTGACCTTGAACGCGCCCGTGTACGACGAGACGGCCACGATAAGGTACAGAGTGCCGTCCACCAACCCGTTGCAGGCCGCGGACGGCCAAGAAGTGGAAGGCTTTGAGACACTGGTCACATTCTGGTGGAACATTTCGGCGTTCTGGGACAGGGTGGAGTTGCGTTACCCATATCGGCTTCTTCAGGGATCCAGCATCCCCGATCCTAGCGATTTTGAGATAACGGTGTCCGAGTGCCGCGCGGACCCGGGGCGCTCCGGTCACTGCGCCCCGGGGGGTGATTGGAGCAGGCTACGCACGCTGGAGGTGGAGGCGGTGTTCGTTCCGGCGCGTAACCGTCTGGTCCTCAGGCTGGCGGAGCCGCTGGAATTGCCCTGGTTCGCCACGTCGGATATTCAGGTGAGTTACACACCGGGTGAAAGGCCGCTTTACTACGGGAACGGCTCCAATGAGGTGCTGGGTTTCACGGACCTTCGCTTGGTCAACTCCGGCAGGAATCGCCCGGATCCCACCGACCGGCTGGAGCGGGAGTTCCTGGTGGAACAGACCGTGGAAATGTTCAACGATTTCCGGCACGGGAGCGCAAGGGCCCGTAGTCTGCGCGCCTCCACGCTCAGGAACATATACCTCTCGAAGAGGATACCAGTAGACTATGGACGGCACCCTAACTATCCGCGAAGCGGAACGATTTCAATCTGTCACTGGGTGATTCCTGGGAACACGTCCCAGTGTTTGGTGTATTACGACGACATCATCGGGTCGGACCCGGACCCGCACCCGGACCGGTACCAGCCGCCGCCCGTCACGCTGGTCAAGAACACGGGCCTGACCGTAGGCCCGCCGGGCAGTCCCGCGCATAAGGTGACGGACGCCTTTGCCTATGACACCGCCCAAGCATTCACCACCGGCACCAATGCCAACGGTTACACGTTGACCAGTGTGGAACTGTCAATTCAGAAGACTGCTATGACCGATCCCAGCTATACCGTGACCATCCACGCGGACTCGGGCGGCACTCCTGGCGCCAGCCTGGGCACACTGACGAATCCGAGCGCCCTGCCCACTGGGGCGAATGTGTTTTCCGCATTCACCTCGTCGTCAGGCATTAGCTTGAATGCCAACACAATGTATTGGGTGGTGCTCGACGTCAGTAATAATCAAACCACCGATATGATTATGGCAACTTCAAACGACGACGAGTCTAATTGGGACTGGACCATCGCAGATGGTACACAGTATCGGAACTTTGGCGACACCGCTTGGCTTAGCGATGCCTTCAAGCTGTTTATGGCCCTCAAGGGCCACGTGAAGTAGCCGGGGCCGGTTCTCGGCATTCCGGGGAACGTTACTGGGGCGGCACACGTGGCGAAACGCGAGGGACTCCCCGCTCCGCCTTTCGCGGGGATGTCGGCCAGCATGGACTCCTCTTACAGGGAGCAGTGGCCTTGAAGGACCGGCTCGATGCCGCGACAGCGCATCCGTCACAGCAGAGAAACCTACGCAGTCCCGATGGACTTCCCGCAGCGTCTCAGGATGTTCAGTGAAGCGTCCGGGTTGAAGCGGCATCCCGCAGGAAGGGGCAACCCAAGGGCCTGAAGCACAAAAGGAACCGCAAGGTGCGGGAACCCAGGGCTCCCGTACCGCTCTGCCCATAGAAGGAGCCGCCGGTTGGAGGCCCCTGGCTGGTCCGAAAGTCGGCCTTCCAGGGTTTCAGCGCCCACTCGTGGCAGACCAGCCCGCCAGGGACCCGCTTACAAGGAGACAGGCAGCATGAAGACCTGCCGCCTATCGCGCCGGGTATGGCTCAACCCCGTCGCCGTATGGGAACTGCTGGATCAACTGGACATCTCCCGGAACCAACTGCCCCGGCTGGCGGGCATTTCCCCCGGCCACCTTTCCCTGCTCGGGATGTGGCCTAGCAGGTTGGGGACCCGTAGAGGGCCGGCTATGCCGCTCCGGTACTGGAAGCGCTCCGGTCCCGTATCCGTTGGTCTCGCTCGTCCCCGCATCGGCGGCGCGTTCTACGGGGGGTTCTACCAGCGGACAGTCGAGCTCTCTGCGAGTTCAGCGAGTGTTCCTGACCCGGTGGAAACAGCCCGAGTGGTGGTGGGTGGAGCAGAAAGTTCTCTCTACAGTCCGGCCACCCCGACCATATCAGCGGCCATGCCGGATGACCACACCGCGCTCGACAGCGGCTACACCGGCCAGTCCTCCAGCGTCCAACCCATTTCCCAGAAAGCCTGCTCGTAGCGGGTGCAGGTGATGTACGCCTCTTTCATGGCTGCGATCTCGGCGGGCCCGGCCGCAGCGGCAACGCGGTTGCAAATGGCGCGGCATTCCTCCGCCACCGACTGCTGCTCGGGGCCGGCGTACATCTGGATCCACTGGGCGTAACCCTGGTGGTCCGGCAGGCCCTGGTCGGCCAGCCGCTCGCCCACGCGCCAATAACCCCAGATGCAGGGCAACACGGCGGCCACCACTTCGCCGAAAGTTCCCTGGTGGGCGACGCGCAGCAGGTAGCTGGTGTACGAGTAGCAGGTCGGCGCGTGCCTCGTCGCGTCCAGCTCGGCCTCGCTGATGCCGAATTGGGCGCAGTAGGAACGGTGCAGGTCCATCTCGGTGTTCAGGATGTAGTCCACGGCGTGGGCGAACCACGACATGGCCGGCAGGTCCGGAGCCTTGGCCGAGGCCAGGGCGAGCACACGGGCAAAGTCAATGAGATAGACGTAGTCCTGAGTGATGAAGTGCTTGAACCGGTCCAGCGGCAGAGTGCCGTCGCCGATACCCTGCACGAACGGATGGAACGCCATGGCGTCGCGTTGTTGCTGGGACTCTCGCTCGATGTCATCGCAGAAAGACATCAGGTTCCTCCGGGATTGGCGCGGTGTTGATTTCGGCCCATTCTAACGCACCGAGCGCCTCGACGAGATCGCTGCGCCTTCTGTCCAACTGAGCTGCCGGGGCCGGAGCGCGCTGGGACAGGATGAGACGGGGCCGGCGCGGGAGTGCAAAGCCCGCTAGAGACTTTCCAGAACTCGCGCTATGCGTTCCACCCCTTCCACAACCCGGTCAGCGGGGGAACGCATCAGGGCAATGCGGAAGTGGCCTTCCCCGCTTTCGCCAAAGCCTGCGCCAGGGGTTACCACCACTCCTTCCCGCTCCACCAGCAGCTCGGCCAACTCCGCGGATGACACATCCGCCGAGTACCGAGGGAACAGGAAAGTGGCCCCTTCGGGCAGCGGACAGTGCACGCCGCCCACCTGGGACAACCGGCCGGCGCAGCGCACGCGCAGTTCATCGCAGTCCTCCCGCCACTGGGCGAGGTGATCCTGGGGGCCCTGGAGCGCGGCCACGCCGGCCATCTGCACGAAGGGGGAAACGAAACTGGCCGTTTGTTCCTGTATCTTCAGCAGTGGCTCCAGCAGGTTTGAGCGAGCGACGATGCAGCCCAACCGCCAGCCGGACATCGAGTATGCCTTGGTGAAGGTGTAACTGGTCAGGGTTCGTTCCGCCATACCGTCTAGAGTTGCGATGGTAGAGTGCCGGTTGGAATCGTAAAGGAAGTACTCGTAGGTCTCATCGCAAATGACCAGCAGATCCCGCTCCTGGGCCAAACGCGCTACCGCTGCCAGCTCTTCCTCGGTGTAAACCCGGCCCGTGGGATTGTTGGGATTGTTGATGACGATCATCTTGGTGCGCGAAGTGACGTGCGCCTTCATCTGCTCGTAGCTGATGTGGTACTCCTCTTCCTCGCTGAGCGACACGGCTACGGGTACGCCTTCAGCCATCTCCACCTGCTGGCTGAAGCTGACCCACGTGGGTTCAAGAACCAGCACTTCATCTCCCGCCTCGATGTAGGCGTTTATGGCCTCATACAGCCCCATCTTGCTGCCGGGAGTAACCAGGATATCGCCGTCGGGGTCAACGGTGCGGCCATTGTGGGCCGCCAGCTTAACGGACATGGCCTGTCGCAGCTCGGGCAGCCCGCGGGACGAGCTGATGTTGGTATGTCCCGCGTTCAGAGCCTGAATCCCAGCGTCGATAATGTGCTGCGGAGTTACGTGGTGCGGACTTGACTGACCCAGGTCAATTACGTCGTGACCCTGCCCGGCCAGTTGTCGGGCTTTTTCGCCGGCGGCCAGGGTCGCCGGGGGCTGTACTCGTTGGATACGCGTTGCGGGAGTTCTGGTCATAGTTCACCTCTTTCCGTCTTGGCAGTGCAGTTTAGCAACCCTGTTGCCAATGTTAACATTTATGGGCCGATCTGCTGTCCCCCGTCCGCAGCTTCGCGTCCCGGGCGCGTCGCGGTCAGCATCAGCAGGGAAACCACCGCAAGGTTGATGCCGAAGGCCAGGAACGCTCCCTGGTAGCTGCCCACTCGGTCGACAGCCATGCCGGCAGCAGTGGGGCCGACTGCCTGCCCGCCCACCTGCGCCGCCAACCCCCAGGCGCGGATCGCCCCCAGGTGAAGCCGTCCAAAATAGTCGGCCCAAACCAGGCGACCGATAATATGCAGCCCGCCGACGCCAAACCCAAGAATAAAAGCTCCCAGCACGCCGGCGCCGATGCCGCTGGCAAAAGCGGTGGTAATTGAGCCGCAGGCCACCACCAGACCGGAGGCGAGCATCACGAACCGCGCCGCCTCTCGCTGCGATATCGCCGACCAGAATATGCTGGCCGGCACCTGCGAGATGGCGAAGGTACTGGCAGTCCACACGGCGATGGAGGCCGGCACTCCCTGGTCGACATAGTGGGGCACCATGTGCAGCGACACGCCGGCCTGGACAATAAAGCTGGCGAAGGAGAACAGTATCATCAGCCAAAAGGAGCGAGTCCTGGTGGCCTGCCGAAAGGTGAAGTTGATCTCGTCCACTGCGCTCTGGGGCCGGCGGATGGATGCAGATCGGCGTGCGGATGGTGGCGACGCGCTGCCGCCATCGGGTTCCAGTCCCAGGTCCTCGGGGCGGCGGGCCATGAGAAGGATGGCTGGTATCACGCCTACAGCAATGGTCCATGCTCCCAGCGAGTACCATGCCATTTCCCATCCCCAGACTCCGGTGACGGCCTGTGCCACCAGCGGCATCACCGCAAGGCCGGAGCCCTGAGAGATATGGTTCAGGGCCAGCGCGAAAGGCCGCCGTCGGATGAACCAGTTGCTGACCGCGACCGAGGTGCCCAGCTCCAGGGGGCTGGAGAACATCATCCGGCCCGGCACGTACACGAGATAGAACTGCCAAATCTGGGTCGCCGTTCCCAGCGCCACAGCGCAGATGCCGGCGATACCGGAGGATATGCCCACCACCATGCCCGCGCCGTAGCGATCCAGGATGGGACCGACCAGTGGCGCCGCCACCGCCCCCAGGAGCCCGCCCAGGCTGACCGCGCCGGAGAACTCCGCCCGCGTCCAGCCGAACTGCTCGGACATCGGCACCACAAACACGGTGAGCACCGCTACCGACATCAGCGGGCGCGACGAGTAGGAGGCTACTCCCGAAAGGCCAACGATTACCCAACCGTAGTAGAAGGGAGTGGCCCGCGCAGCACGGGTCTGCAGGGCGCGCATCAGCAGACCGGAGCGCGCAAGATCCGGCTGGCCCCGCGCGGCGGGCGGCCGGAAAGAAACGATGCCAGGTTCACTAGATCACGTCGGCCCGTTGGCCGGCGTCCCTGAACCCCGACCGTAATGCCCGGCGATTATAGCAGGAACTTCAGGATTGCCTGAGCATTGTCATGGGAAGAAACGGCAGCAACGTGGCAACCTCGCAGACTGAGCGGCGCCTCATTTCTGCGACCTACTTAGGCAAAGCGAAATTCTCCGTTCTGGTTTCTCAAGGACACCCATGGCTGTCCGTCTGGGTACACGCCGACCAACATCAGAAGTTCTCCGTTCTGGTCTAACATCCTCAGGGAAGGCTTCCCGGTTGGGTCCAGGAAGGCCATCAGCCGAGGACTTCCGCTCTCGTCATCCAAAGTCAGGACGGGTTCCCCTGTCGTATACACACCGGCGTACCATCGAGTTTCTCCCTGCTGGTCCGACAGGACCAGGCTAGGATCCCCGGAATCGGACACCAAAAGGGCATCCAACCGAGGTATGCCATTCTGATCGTACAGTGCCAGATACGGTTGTGATCTCCCCATTCCCAACACGCCCCGTACAGCTCCGTTGTCATCCACGAGTTGGAATGAATGGGCCTGGACGACGCTGGGTATGTTCGGGTTATTCCTTTCGGTAGTCATCATCGCTCCTTCCGGGGTAGATTTTCTGGCTAATTGGCAGACCGGCCTACCGGAGTGGTCCGGCCACGAGCCGGCCGCGCATTAAAGCAGTGTCAACACACTTACGGCGGCCACCGCCGCCAGTGCGATACCGAGCAGCACACCACCGGCCACGGCCATTCTGGTTCTGGAAAATGGCAAACCCGCGGGCGCGTATTTCAGACCGTTGCCAGAGGAGATTCGATTCAGCCAGAATTCAGCGCCCTTGAATGAGTAGCGGTGCGAAAGCACGTCGTAAGAGTGGATGCTCTGGCGTTGCAAAACTATGTCGTTTGTCGCCGGCGTCTGGAATTCCTCATGTATCAAATCACCCGTCGGCGACTTGAAATGTTTCTCGGCCAGACCGTTCTTGAATTCGTCGGCGGCCAATCCGCTCAACTGGTGCGTCAGAGTGGTCGATCGCTCGAATTTCCTGGTGATGATATTGGCTTCCACCAGTTCTCCCGAGCCGTCGCATTGGCCGCAAACCACCTCGCCGCTCCCGCTGCATCGGTCGCAGACTACGCGGCCCCTCCCGCCGCATCGGTCGCAGGTGACTTTGCCATTGCTGCACATAAGGCAGTCTTGGTCGCGCTTGCCGCTGCCCCAGCAAGGTGAGCAGCTCTCATAATTATCGACATGACCATAACGGCCCTGATAGCCGCGGTTGATTTTTCCCGATCCGCCGCAAGAGGCGCAACTTTGAAAACTTTTGCCACTACCCCCGCAGGACCGGCAGTTCATCATGGTGTCACAGCGGACTTCTCCCGACCCGGCGCAGTGCCCGCAGCTAACCTCTCCCAGCCCGGAGCAACCATAGCACCGGACGCGCACGGCATCGGTGATGATTTTGAGGGTCTCTTTTTTGAACTCTTGTGGACGGTAGTCTTCGTCGGTTGAGTATTTGCGAGCGTCCTTAGTTTTGAGGGCTTTGCTCTCGACCTGGTCGCTCATGACCAGATAATCCATGGTGGTCTTGCGGCAGACCATGTTCTCTTCCGCGAGCTTGCTGACGTTTTCCAGGAAATCGCCGGGCAGAAACATTCGCTTTAGCCACGCTTTACCATGCCATTCGCTGATCAGCGCATCGGGATTCGTGCCGCTATTCCGGCTCGTCATATCACATCCTCCTGCGGTTGCCGGCGCCAGACGGTGTTCAGAGAATGAAGCTCACTTCCGGACCGAGGGAACCGGATAGTTGAAACCATAACCAAACGCTGCTCTACAGTCTATAGACTATGTGCTATGCGATGGTAACCATATCCAACCCCACCTACCACTCCGCTCCATCCCACACGTACTCAGTTCGCTATTCTCATGCGCGCCCAGTTTGCGGATAGGACTTGCGCCGCTGATGCCCTTTCTACCTGTGTACCCAGTTCGTCAATCGTGAGAAGGGAAGACCGATCATGGTAAGGTTGTCTAACCACGTGGCGATCTCGCCGGCCGGGCGCGAATCCTTGACAACGAGATTGCCACGCTGCGCTCGCAATTGCGGTTTCAAGTCAGTCAGTGCACGCGAGGTTCTATCCCCGGCCTGCGCTATAATTCCCCCATGCAGCGTTCGCTCCGATTGGCCCTGGCCCAGTTCAACCCCACCGTCGGCGACATCCCCGGCAACACCTCCCGGATCATCGAGTTGATCGAGGAAGCGCGGTCGCGGCACGCGGACGTGGTAGCCTTCCCTGAACTGGCCATCACGGGATACCCGCCCGAAGACCTGCTATTCAAGCCGTCGTTCCTGTCTGACTGCGCTGTTGCCGTCGAGCGCGTTGCCGCCGCCGCCCGGGGAATCGCAGCATTCGTCGGCTGTCCCGACATCCTGACCGGCCAGAACGACGTGGCCAACGCCGCAGCGATCATCAATGACGGCCGGATCCTGGACTGGTACCATAAGATGTACCTGCCCAACTACGGCGTCTTCGACGAGGACCGCTATTTTCGCCGTGGCGACAAATGCCCGGTGTACGTCATCAACGGAACGCCGGTGGGCGTGGGAATCTGCGAGGACATCTGGTATCCCATAGGACCTATCGCCGTGCAGCGGGAGGCGGGAGCTGAGGTGATCGTCAATATCAACGCCTCGCCTTTCCATGCCGGCAAAGCCGGCCAGCGGGAACGCATGATCTCCACCCGGGCCGCCGACCACGGCGTGTTCGTGGCCTACCTCAACGCGGTGGGAGGACAGGACGAGCTGGTGTTTGACGGGGCCAGCGTCATCTGCTCGCCCGACGGATCAGTGATCGCCCGCGGTCCCGCTTTTGAGGACAGCCTGATTGTCGCCGACCTGGACGTGGAATCGGTGTTCCGCCAACGGCTGCGTGACCCGCGGGCCCGCAAGGAAGACCCGCAGATACTGAGCCAAGTAGGTCAAGCTCGCGTGACGAAAGTGTCCGAGCATCGCCTGTCTGATCGCCAGCAGGCGCAATCCTTGATGTCCCGGTCGCTGGACGATACCGAAGAGGTCTACCAGGCCCTGGTGGTGGGCACCCGCGACTACGTCCGCAAATCCGGTTTCGGACGCGCCCTCGTTGGGCTGTCGGGCGGCATCGACTCCGCGTTGACTGCCACGGTGGCCGTGGATGCCCTGGGCGCGGAGAACGTGGTTGGCGTCACCATGCCGTCGCGCTACTCGTCCGAGGGAAGCGTCGCGGATTCGCAGGAGCTGGCCGACAACCTCGGGATCAGCCTGTGGCGCATTCCCATTGAGCCGGCGCATCATGCCTTCACCGACATGCTTGCGGCGCACTTTGCCGGAACCGAGGCCAACGTCGCTGAGGAGAACGTGCAGGCGCGCATCCGCGGCAACGTCCTGATGACCATCTCCAACAAGTTCGGGTGGCTGGTGCTCACAACGGGGAACAAGAGCGAGATGGCCATGGGCTACGCCACGCTTTACGGCGACATGGCCGGCGGGTTTGCGGTGCTGAAAGACGTGCCCAAGACGCTGGTGTACGAGCTGTGCCGGTGGCGCAATGCGCGCACTGCCAACGGGCGGCCGTTGATTCCGCAGACCGTGCTGGATAAACCCCCCAGCGCGGAGTTGCGGCCCGACCAGACTGACCAGGACACGCTGCCGCCCTACGAGTTGCTGGACCCGATCATCAAGGCGTACGTGGAGGACGACTACGGGTACGCCGACATGGTGGCCATGGGGCATCGCCCCGAATGGGTGCAGCAGGTGATCACGGCGGTGGACCGCAACGAATACAAGCGCAGGCAGGCGCCGCCGGGGGTCAAGATCACGCCGCGGGCTTTCGGGAAAGACCGCCGGCTGCCGATTGTGAACCGTTACCGGCCGGCGTCCTAGTTCCCCAATATCTCCCGCACCGAGCAGCTGAACCCCGGCAATAACTCACCAACGTCCAGCGTGTCATCCGTGGTGAGTACGACCGCCGGCAGGCTTGGCTGACGCACCCGTATCGTTCCGGTCTCCGGGTTAATCACCAGCGCTATCCGTACCCCGTGACTCAGCCACATGGTGGCCTTGTCGTCCACTTCCCGCTCCGAGTCGCTGGGCGATTTGATCTCCACCACCAGGTCGGGCGCCACCGGGCAGTAACCGTCAAGGTCGGCGTCCAGTGGCAGCCGCTCCGCGGAAACGTAGGCCAGGTCCGGCTCACGAACCGTGTCGGGGTTTCTCTCCAAGAGTACGCCGGAATCGGAACCGAATACGTGGCCCAAGCCCGCCGGCACAACGTGCGTCACAAACTTGGATCCTAGCAGCATCGCTATTTTGCCGTGTCTCACTCCCGATGCCATCGTTTCGTGCAGCACCCCCCGGATTAATTCACCCCTGAACCCTTGACTGTCCAGGCGGAGCAGGTCGTCCGCGGTAAGCAGTTTTGGCTTGGCGGTAGTCATTGCCGTCCCCTCGCGAAATATCTACCGAGTGTATCACTCACCCGCGTCTTCCCCGCCGCCGGTTTCCTTGTAGGCGAAGACGGCGAACAGCGGGTCGCCGGGCGGGGCCATGTCGGGGTTGGCGATGCCGCCGCGCACGCCGTTGAACCCGCCGGCGTGCTGTATGTACGAGGCCACCAGCTCGATGTGGTCCTCGTCGTTGGTGGAGCGCCAGACCCGCACCGCTTTGGTGGGGAAGCAGCGGTTGGAAAAGGTCACGATGAAAACGCCGCCGGGCCGAAGGATGCGTGAAACCTCCGAGAAAACGATCACCGGCTGCGTCAGGTACTGCACGGACACCGTGATGACCACGGCGTCGAAGGACTCATCCTCGAAGGGCAGGGATGGATCGACGTTGATGTCCTTGAGCAGGAACTCGTTGAGCTGCGGATTGTCCGCCATCTCGGCGGCGTTCATGCCCAGGCCCACGATGCGGCGGCGGGGATGCTCCTCGGGCCAGTGGGTGCGCCAGCTGCTCATGAGGTCCAGCACCTCGGCGTTCTCGGGTATCAGCTGCTGGAAAAGCCGGCCCACAGCTAAAATAGCGCCGTCGTCGATGTGCACGACGAGGCGGGGCATGGTGTAGAACTCGGCGTCGTTGGATTCGTCCTCCCGCTGGAAGAACTCCGGCGGAAAGCGCTGGGGGTCCATTGCCAAACCCAACCTCCTGATGAGCGCCGCCTGGCCCGCAACGGGCGGCAGATGCATGGTTGAATATCGGTTCGGGCCAGCACATCTAACTGGCTGGTGTGGACAGCCGCATACGGCCGGCAACAACCGGCCGTATGCGTTGGCTACACGGCAGACGCGCTAAATTCCTTGCCACCCGCATCATTGACGGCAATCGGGCGCGGGTACCGTAACACCCGGTGGCAGGTCCCTGCGCCCGTCCAGAAACTGCCAGCGCTGGTTTTGAGGCCAGGAGTAATCGCCGCCGGCGTTTGCACGCGTATTGTAGAAGTTGTCGCTGGTCAGCACGGTGAAGGCGTGGCGGGCGCCCGGGGAAAGCCGCCGAATGGTGTACTCGGCGCGTCCGTTCCTGACCGGCACGTTGGGCGCTTTCACGTCGACATAGGTGAACGCCTGGATCCAATCGTCGCTCTCCATGGTGCAGGTCGCCCTGGTTGCCAAGTGGTAGTCAACCTCCATGTTGACGTAGCCGATGCGATAGTAGGTGGCATCCGGCACCGCGTCCCAGGACAGGGTCGCCTCGTCGGAGCCCGGGCCAGCCCGTACGGTGAGGTTGGTTATCGGTGGAGAGGGCGGTATCTTGACCTCAAGGGACGGGTCCGGCAGGATGGCGAACCCGTGTCCCCAAGTGTTGTCCGGGCCGGCGAGACCACGCTCCTGGGCGTTTTGCTTCATAAATCGGGCCACTTGGCTCGGGGTGGCGTCGGGCAACCTCTGCTTGACCAACGCCGCCAAGCCCGCCAGGTGTGGAGAGGCCTGGCTGGTGCCACCGAACCAGCACGTCACCTCAGGCGCCGAACGGGGAGAGTAAGAGGGGTAAACGGCTGAACGTCCGCACGCAATGCCCGTGATATCTGGTTTGGTGCGGCCGTCGATAGCAGGGCCGCGACTGCTATACGAGGCGATGGTGTTGGTATCCCAATAGTGGGTTGCGGCCACCGCCAGCATACCCGGGTTCCGGCTCTCCGCCGGGCTCCCGATCTGGTGTCCCGGGGAATAATACTGCAAATCACTAGCCGCCCAAGCGGTCAACTGTATCCAAGCCGGCTCGTCGTTGCAGTCATTCTTTGTTATAGCCAAATAGTAGATTCCTTGGTCGCTAATACTGGTGGCCCTAAACTGCACCAAAGCCAGAGGAATATCATTGGCACCGCCATCTTCAACATAAACGTCGCTCGCGATCAGTATATCGTTATCCGGGCTTGGAATAGCTCTCATCAGGTGCAAATCCAAATCGCAATCAGCTCCGCCCCAACTGTCATCCCATCTCATGAAGCCGGTCACGGTGGATGCGCGGGGCGAGTCTGCAACGTAAGGCAGGAAGAAAGAGTTCCCGATATCCTGCGGCGCGAAATTGTGAATGCCGTCAGCATCCGGATCCGAGAATGTGCCATACCACACACCTCGGGCAGAATTGCCGGCGGCGTTCACCCAGGTGATCCCACCGGAGACCGCTGCATCGACGGATCGTAAAGCGCTCAAACTGAAGGGGGATGTGCCGTCCCCGGGTCCAAGGGCAATCCAGCCCAGGGACATGTTTATGACCTGCACTCCTTGTTCCACCATCCAGTCGGCGGCATCCCGGAGGTCACCGAAAGACATGGGGTTCGCTATGTACAGTTCGACTTCCGGGGCGACGTCGACCACCGTATCGGAGACGGCCGTGCCGTGGACGCACTCTATTTCTTCGCAAGGCGCTTGCTCGCAATCCGCCAGGAGCGAGCTTGGGGTCTTGGCTGCTTCGGGGTCGAAATAGCACCGGGCCGTAACGTTGCGGGGCAGTTCGCCGCCTTGCAGCTCGCTGAATCCCTGAAAGCCGGTGTCGATAACGCCGACCTTGACGCCCTGGCCGCGGTAGCCCATGCGGTGCCAGGCGTCGGCATGGTGCAACTCCACGCCCTGGCTGACCACGCTGCCCAGGCTCTGCGGCTGGGGCGGTATGACGGTATCCACACGCCGGACGCCGGGCAGTTCGGAGGCGGCGCCCAGCAAGGCCGGCGGGACGTGAGCTTCGATCCAGTCTTCGCCCACGTTGCGGACGAACACGCCGTTATCTTCCAAGTACTGACGCACGGCGGCGACCTGATCCGGATCGATGTAGAAAGTCACGAGCACGGATTCACCCGCCGGCGCGGGGCCGGCATTGGCATTGTCTGTGGCGTTGGGTTGTTGCCTGGCGCCCTGCTGGGCGGCGGCCGCTGCCTCTTCAACCAGACGGTTCAAATTGGAGTCAAGGTTGGGGTGCTTGGGCGGCACCTTTACAATCGGCGGCAGGTCAATCCCTTCCTCCTCGTTGTCGCCCTGTTGGGCGGGGACGCGCTCCGGAGCGGGCAGGATCGCCGGGAAATCAGCGGCGTCGGCGACTGACTGCTGGGCCACGGTTTGGCTTTCGGATCGTTGCCCTTCGTTGGCGGCGAACAGGGTGCCGGCAGCCAGCGCTACGACCAACAGACCTACGATGGCTGCCAGGAAAGGCCAGCGTCGCCGGAACACTGAACCGGAGCGAGTCATAGTCTGTATCCTCCGTCGGCCAGTCGATTATCTTGGTTAGACTATTTTCTAAATTGAGGCCCGAAAATCATAGCACAGGCTGGGGCAACTTTCGTCGTTACCCCAGCCCTGAGAACGTGCGCTATTTGACGGTCGCCGGCTAGCTTTCGTCCACGCTGTACACCCTTACCGCCGTGTCGTGGAACATGGCGGCGCGCTCGGTGGGGGAGTAGTCCTTCGAGATGCGCTTGAAGGCGTTGTACATGACGTTGTACGAGTAGGACACCTTGTCCACGGGGAAGTTGCTCTCGAACATGCAGCGGTCGGGGCCGAACTGCTCGATGCAGTAGTTGACCAGCGGCGCCATGTCGCTGGCCAGCTCCTCGGAGCCGGCGGGGACGTCCCGCTCGTGCCAGTCGAAGCCGGTGCGGGGCATGCCGATGCCGCCCAGCTTGATGACCACGTTGGGGCATTCGGCGGCGGCGGCGATGCCCTGGCGCCAGGTGGCCAGCGTCTCGTCGCTGTTGGAGTAGGGGCCGACGCGCAGCAGGCCGCCGATGTGATTCAGGATGATGGTCAGGTCGGGCACCGCCTTGGCGAAGTCGGCCAGCTCGAACATCTGCGGGAAATACATCCAGCCTTCCAGCGTGAGGCCCATGCTGGCCAGAACGCGGGCGCCGGCGCGGAAGTTGTCGCTGGACATCTGGTTGGCGGCGCGATGGGCCGCGGTGTTCTCCACCTCGGGGTGCGGGTCCCAGGTCACCGAGTGGCGGATGCCGCGGAACCGGTTGGGGCTCGCCGCCTGGAGCGCCTCCAGCACCGGCTTGACGCCGTCGCCGAGGTTCAGGTTGGCATGGCCCACAATGGACGCGGCAGCGCGGCATGGGCCGTACAGGCCGCTGGCGGACGCGGCGGCCAGGCCCTGCACGAACTCCACCTCGCCCACGGGGCGCATTTCCTCGGGGCCGGTGGTGCGGTACATGGATCGGGCTTCCACAAAGACGGTGGAGGTCACGTTGTGTCCGCTGTTAACGTCGTCGGCCAGCTCGTGGAGCAAGTAGCGGTGGTATGGGATCCGCTCGGTGCGGTAGTCCCAGAAGTGGTGGTGCGGGTCGCAGATGGGGATCTCGGGCTCCAGGGTTTCTTCCTGTCGGAGCGCGTGCCAGTCATTGCCTCCAAAAGGCATAATCAGCCTCCGTTTTTCGGGTGTGCGCGGGATTACTATGGCAGGAGCGGCGATATTCGCCACCAGCCCGCCCGCGCAAATCATATCATTCGGGCAAGTGTGTCGTCTCGTATCGGTTTCTGCTATACTGGCCGCCTAACCGACGAACGCCATCGAACAAAGAATGTCGTGCCGCCGCTGGCAGCAGCCTGCGGGGGCGATTTTTCGGTTTACTTTCTAAACTATCCGGGAGTACAGGACAATGCCGGCTTACGCCGTAATCGGGGGACAATGGGGCGACGAGGGCAAGGGCAAAGTCATCGATTACCTTGCCGGCCAGTCCGATTGCGTGGTGCGATATGCCGGCGGCAACAACGCCGGACACACGGTGGTGAACGAGCGAGGGGAGTTTCAGCTGCACCTGATTCCGTCCGGCATCTGCTGGCCCGGCGTGACCGGCATCATTGGCAACGGCGTGGTCGTCAATGCCGACGTGCTGCTGGGTGAGATCGCCGGCTTGGAGCAGCGAGGCATCGATACCAGCCGGCTTTTTGTCAGCGACCGCGCTCACGTCATTATGCCCTACCACATCTTGCTGGATGAGTTGCAAGAGCAGGCCCGGGGCCGCGGCGCTATCGGCACCACCGGACAGGGCATCGGCCCGGCCTACATTGACAAAGTGTCCCGCGACGGCATTCGCGTCGGCGACCTGCTGGACACCACGGAGCAGCTGCCCGACCGGGTGCAAGCGGCCGTGGAGATGAAAAATCGGGTCATTACCGGAGTATACGGCGGCGAGCCCGTGGATGCCGATGAGATTCTGGAACTTTGTCGCCAGTGGGGAGAACAGCTGCGGCCAATGGTTCGCTCCACCGAGCAGATGGTGCAGGACCTGTTGGAACAGGGCAAGCGCGTGCTGTTGGAAGGCGCCCAGGGAACGCTGCTCGACTTGGACCATGGCTCTTACCCCTATGTCACGTCATCCTCGCCTTCCATCGGCGGCGCAATAACCGGCCTGGGGATCAACCCGCAATCCATCGAAAGCGTGGTCGGTGTGTTCAAAGCATATTCCACCCGCGTCGGCGGCGGGCCGATGCCCACGGAGATGCACGGCCAGGCCGGCGAGGACCTGCGGGAGAAAGCTCACGAATACGGCACCACCACCGGACGAGCCCGGCGAGTGGGTTGGTTCGACGCGGTCGCTGCCCGTTATAGCCGTCAGATCAACGGTTTCACCGGAATGGTGCTCACGCGCTTGGACATCCTGGACGGCATGCCCGACGTGAAAATCTGCGTCGGCTACCGCGCCGACGGAAAGGATCTGGACCGTTTCCCGGCGAACACCACCCTCCTGGAACGTTGCGAACCCGTCTACGAAAAGATGCCCGGGTGGATGGAACCCACCGCCAGCGCGACGCGCACGGAACAGTTGCCGGCTAACGCCCTGGCATACGTGAAGCGAATCGAGTCACTCGTGGGCTGTGATGCCCAGATAATTTCCACGGGGCCAAGTCGCGAAGAAACAATCGCAATTGAGCAAATCATCCGGTAGCGTATTTAACATTTTCGTAATAACATTGTGGCCGCAGCGTCGCCTCCCTTGTCTGGCGAAATAACTTGCTGCGGAGGAGAATGTTATGGCCACAAATAATGCAACCCCGGCAGATACGTCCATCTTTGGACGTATCTTCGGGCGTTTCACCGACGAGTTTTACCTGGCTTTCCGACTGATCTTTGCCCTGCTGGTGTTCCTGCACGGTATCCAGAAAGCGTTCTTGCTGTGGAACTTCCCGGCCGGGGCCAATCCCAATGGCTTGGGCGCCTTGGTTGACTTGGCTGGATGGGTCGAGCTCATCTCCTCAATCCTGATTGCCACCGGGGTCCTCACCCGTTTGGGCGCAGGAGCCTTGGTAGTGACTATGGTCGTGGCGTACTTCGGTGTACATGGGGCCCTCAGCCCGGTCTGGCCCTGGCCACATCTGTACCCCAACCCCCCGGACGGCGGGAACGCTTTCGTCGCTCACGGCGGCGAGGTTACCATCCTCTGGTTCATCTGTGCCGGCATCATCGGTATCATGGGCAGCCGGAAGTACGGGCTGGAACGGCTGATCCTCAAGAAGGAAATCCTCTAGCCAGACCGCAACGCAAAATCAAACTCACACTGACCGCCCGGCGTCTCCCCACGACGCCGGGCAAAGAGTAGCTATTATGCAGCAACAAGCAGCGCGCTTCGGCATCTACTTCAACTCTTCCCAGAACCAGGTGGTTCGGATCAATTCCCCCTACTGGTTCCCACCGGAACCGGAGTGGCAGAAGGTCACTGGAGAGGTCAATGCCACCCTGTTGGACCTGCGGCGGATGATCGGGGAGCAGGGTCTGTCTTCAGACTCCGACGGAGTGACCTGGACCACCCTGCCGCTGCTGGACGAAGACAGCTAGCCGGTCATGGCCTCGGAGCCGCCGGGAGCCGTACCGGAACCGGCCCCCGAGACGGATGAGTATCCCCGCCCGCCGGGATGGCGCGGGCGGATGATGGCCGCCAACCCCGAGCAGGCCCGCCGCTGGATGCGGTGGGCCTGGGTGTGCGGCTTGGTGTGGTGGGTGTGGACGATTGGAGTGCTGGTTGTGTGGATGTCGGCCCCGGTCCTCGCCGTGTCCGAAGCCGAGGGCAGCGCCCCGGCGATACCGCCGGCTAACCTACTCATTTACTACGGCATCGAGGGGTTCGTCATGGCAGCGCTGGCCCTGGGAGTGATGCGCCGCTGGCGTCCCGCGGCCGTGCTGCTGGCAGTGGGGTTCGTCACGTCCCGGATCGCTCTGATCATGCTCGGGTTGATAACCCTGGACGGTTTCCGCGACGCGATATGGATCGCGATTTACGGTGGGTTGCTGTTCGCCTTCGTAAGAGGCGTGCAGGGCGCCTACAGCTACCACTGGTTCACCCGCCCGCCGGAGCCGGGAGCGCGATAGACGGCCACTGAAACAGGAGCGTACAATACTGTCATCAGACTGTAGTACAAACCAGAACGGGGCAGCGTTATGTTCGCGATAATTCTCGGAGCGCTGGTGGTAATTTTCTCAGTGGGTCAATACTTGGTTTGCCCACTGTGGTACCCGTCGATGTGCAACCCCGCGCTGGCTACGGCCATCATTTTCGGGCTCCTGGGTTTCATCGGGGTCATCGCCGGAGTGGGGGTGCATTTCGAGCAAAAATCAAAGCAGCGCAACAGCAGTCAGGACACGTCGTAAGATGGACGAGCCAACTATCGCCCCAGTATGGATAGTAGTACCCTTGGCAATCGCATTTGCGGTAAATATGGTCGCCGAATGGATATTGTTGTCCAGCGAGAAACGATTCTACGTCGCCCTGGGCAAATCATTCAAAGCCATCATCCCGGCGCTGATAGCGTTGTATGCCCTGATAATAGCGAACTTCATCGTAACCTCAAATGGATAGGGGCGGGTTTCGTAAAACCTGCCCCTAACTCATTTGGAGATACGCCTCCGTCCGTCAGTCGCCGTTGAACGCCGGCATCACGTCCTGCGCGAACCGCGAAAGCTGGTCCTTGAAAACCTCCCGGGGCATCCCCATCACCGAGCCCAGGTTGACCCTCTCCACGCCGGGATATCGCTCCTCGTCTTCTTTCATGGCGTTGATGATGTCATCGGCCGAGCCGCAGAGCCATGCTCCGCTCTCCACTGCCTCTTCCAGCGTGGGCAGGTGGACGCCACGACGGAGGCCCGGGTTCGCCACGGCTTCAATCTGGTCCTGCTCCAGGCGCATGAGACCCAGTGGGGCGGCGAACTTCATGGCTTCCTCGAAGTAGGGCTTGGCCTCCTTGATGGCCTGTTCCCGGTTGGCGCCGATAAAGAAGCGGTAGCCCAAGGCGATGTCCTCGCCAAGCTCCAGCTTGCGGCCGTACTTGGCAGCGGCCTGCTGGTACATCGTCAGCCGCTCGTGCCGGGCCGGCTCCGGCGTGTTGGCCACCATCGCCTTGATCCCGATGCGGGCCATGAAGTCCACGCCCTTGGGGTTGCCGGACACCAGGGGCTGCCAGATGTCCACCGGCTGGCGCAGGGGACGGGGCACCAGGCTCAGCTTCTCCAGCGTATAGCCGCGGTAGGGCACCCGCGCCGGTATCTGGTAGTGCTTGCCCTCGTGGGAGAATGCTTCCTCGTTGAACGCCTTGACCATGACCTCGACCTGCTCCTCGAACAGCTCGCGGTTGGCGTCGCCGTCGAACATGGGCGATCCAAAGGTCTCCACCTCGCGGGAGTGGTATCCGCGTCCCACGCCAAAGATGATGCGGCCGCCGGAGAGGATGTCGGCCATGGCGAAATCCTCCGCCAGCCGCAGTGGGTGCCACATGGGCGTGATGTTGAAGCCGCAACCGTACTTGAGCCGCTGAGTATTGCAGGCCAGGTACAGCCCCAGCATGATCAGGTTGGGGATGCACTCGTACCCTTCAGGCTGGAAGTGATGCTCGGCCATCCAGAACTCGTCGTAGCCGTTTGCTTCCAGATGCTTTGAGATATCCAGGGCCCAGTCGAAAGCCTCGGCTAGTTGTTCGTTGGAGTACCAACGGTCGTTGGCGGGAGTCCCTTCCAGTCCCAGGTTATCGTCCACCACGTGGCCGGCGTAGGATGCGCTAAAACTTTTGAACATGATCTCATTTCCTCGTTGCGATTTTCTCAGCGGGATGGTTCGGCCATCGATTGTACTGCATTTCTTCGACCCGCACGACTTGGTTTCCCCCTCACGCGCGCCTGCTCAATAAAGGGAAACCGGTTTGCATAGATAAACAGGATTCAACGGGATAGACCATCACGTCAATCCAATCTTGTCCATCCTGTGCATCCATGCAAAGAAGGAAACACCCGTTCCGCCCACGGGATTGCCGCGCTTCGCTCGCAATGATTGTTCAGGTCAAACTGGGTACTCGTGACAGGGAAGACCCGTGTTGACGCTCGCCGGCGGCCGATGCTAATCTCGCGCCACGCTCACCGGCCAGCCCGGTGGAGTTGACACCGGAGGGAATTGAAATGAAGGCAGCAGTTTTGCGCGAAGTTAATCAACCCGTAGTCGTGGAAGACGTACAGGTAGACGCGCCGGCCCCGCGAGAAGTCCTGGTGCGCACCGGCGCGTCCGGCGTTTGCCACAGCGACCTGCACTTCGTCGAAGGGCTCTACACTACGCCCATGCCCTGCATCCTGGGACACGAGGCCGCCGGCACCGTGGAAGCGGTGGGCGAGCAGGTTAGCTACGTTCGCCCTGGCGACTCGGTGATCTCGTGCCTGTCGGTATTCTGCGGCACTTGCGAATTTTGCACCCGGGGCCAGCCCTACCTGTGCGACCGCACGGCGGTGACCCGCCGGCGCGACGACCCGCCACGCCTGCGCAAGGACGGCGAGGCCATCACTCAGTTCGCCCAGCTGGGCTCCTACGCTGCCGAGATGCTGGTCCACGAGAACGCGCTGGTCAAGGTGGACGACGACATTCCCTTCCCGCAGTTGGCGCTCATCGGCTGCGGCGCGACCACCGGTCTGGGCGCCGTGCTGAATACCGCCCGCGTTGAGCCGGGCAGCACTGTCGCCGTGGTCGGTTGTGGCGGCATCGGCATCCACTGCGTGCAGGCGGCCGCGCTGGCCGGCGCCCTGCGCATCATCGCCATCGACACCACCGAGGACAAGCTGGGCCTGGCCCGCGAGTTCGGCGCCACTGACGTCATCGACGCCACGGCCGGCAACGTCGCGGAGCGCATCATGGATCTCACCGACGGCGGCGTTGACTATTCCTTCGAGGCCATCGGCCTGAAACAGACCGCCGAGGACTGCTACAACATGCTGCGGCCGGGCGGCGTCGCCACCATCATCGGCATGGTGCCCGAGGGCGTGAAGATCGAGCTGGACGCCGGCAACTTCCTGCGACGGGGCCGGGCGATCCAGGGCTGCACCATGGGGTCCAATCGCTTCCGCACCGACATGCCGCGCTACATCGAGTTCTACAAGCAGGGCCGGCTCAAGCTCGACGAGCTGGTGACCCAAGAACTCGCGCTGTCGGAGATCAACAGGGCTTTCGCCGACATGAAGGCTCAAAGCGTCCGCCGCAGCGTGATAACGGATTTCGACAACTGATAGCGGCCACGCGTGGGAAGGTAGCGATACGATGACACCATTCCCAGCAATGGCTTCTTTCGGGCCCAGTGAACAGGTCGGCGAAACTCGCCAGCGGGACAAGCTACTGGCGAGTTTCGCCGACCGCATCACCGTCAACGCGGATCTGACTCGATCATTGGTTTCCTGGCAGTCCAACAAAACTGCTCCGGGATTCCGGTGGTTCAAGTACAAGGAAGGTTTCAGCGCACGGTTGATACGTTACCTTTTGGAGTTTGTGCCCAAGGAGGGATGCTTGCTTGATCCTTTCGCCGGCACGGGCGTCGCCCCTTTGGTAGCCTCTGGAGAGGGATTGAAGAGCGTCGGGATCGAGATTTTGCCAGTGGGGGTGCATATTGCCAACGGGATGTTGGCGGCGGCAACCGTCAATCGTGAAAAGTTCCGGCACGATGCCGCAGCTCTAATGGATTCTGTTGTCGCGGGCGAGACCGGCAGTTGCCACAATCTGGACAGATTCCCTCATATTCGCATTACCGAAAAAGCGTTTTCCCTGGCGAACGAGAGCGCAATAGCGGCTGCCCGCGCGCACCTGCGCGACGCTCCACCCGGGCCGGAAGCTCGCTTGATGGCGTTGGCGGCGATGTCAGCCCTGGAGGACGCCAGTTGGACCAGCAAGGACGGCCAATACCTGCGCTGGGATCATCGCTCCGGCCGGAACCTTAAGGCGAAGATGGAAAAGCGATGCGTGTTGCCTTATTCCGAATCTCTGCGGACCAAACTGGATATGATGGATGCTGATCTGCCGGCATTGTCAGCGACATACGATGCCGGTGCGGTGCGCATGATAGAAAGCTCTTGCTATGACGCTCTGCCGCAGCTGCCGAACAATTCGGTTGATGTAGTGATAACCTCGCCGCCCTACGCCAACCGCTACGATTACACCCGCACTTACGCCCTGGAACTGGCTTGGCTGGGGTACGATAATGAAGGCGTCAGCCAACTGCGTCAGCGTTTGCTGTCCGCGACCGTCGAGAATCACTCCAAACGCGGGTCACTGTCATCCAGCTACGGCGACGCATTAAGCTTGTTTGACCACCATCCGGCAATCGCTGAAATCACCCACACGCTGGAATCTGCCAGCCGTCGCGGGGAACTGCCGAACCCCAACGTCATTCGCCTGGTGCGCAACTACTTCATGGAACTGACAGTAGTCATCACCGAGCTGGCGCGGGTATGTCGTCCAGGCGCGGCGGTGTTTATGGTCAACGATAATGTACAGTATCACGGCGAGGAAGTGCCCGTAGACTTGATCCTGTCGGATCTGGCCGAGCAATGCGGGTTCTATACCAAAGCAATTTGGACACTGCCCCGTGGCAAAGGCAACGCCAGCCAACAGATGGGCCGGTTTGGCCGCAAAGAACTGCGCAAATGCGTCTATTGGTGGGAGCGCAGATGAGCAGCGACTACCGGCGCTTACTCAGCCAGTTGCGTTCGCAAAACCTAACCAGCGGCCTGCAAAAACGGCTAGATGTGCAGGCGCGTCTCGCGGTGGCATCGCTGGGCAGCAGATTTACGTTCGCCGCACCCGTTGAGGGTTACTTGATTTCCCAGGACGCATGGGAACACGTGCGGAATCTGGGGCTGAACCCGGTCAGTGTTTTCTGTCATCCGGATATGTTGGTTGAGGAACCCTTCGTTTCGCTTTACTACCGTGGTATCGGCGGGTTGTCACTCAAAGAAGTGCAGAATCAGGCCCGCTCGGTCGTGAATTGGGAGGTTGAACCGGACGACAGACGTCGAAAACCCAGAGTGACCACGGACGCCGCCGGGCAGGTAGCGGGGCTTTACAACAGCGTGATTTCGTCGATTATCGAAAACACCACCGACTGGACGCTGGAAAACGGCTACCGCAACATAATCGCTTCTTTGGGCATTACCTTCGATGGTTCTATGCGCAACACCATTGGTCGTCTTCCCGAGCAGCGCATCAGGCGTCTGTTGTTACGATATGTTTTTGAGAATGGAATGTTAACATCGCCAGAATACGCTGATTTGGATTCATTACCAGTCGCTCCGGCTAATGGTGAATACACGTTGCGCGATGGTTTCGTGATGACATTCAGTTCGGAGCCGGATGTCGCCTTTCGGCGCGACAATACGCTCGAGGCAACTATCGAAATCAAGGGCGGCATCGATCCTGCGGGCGCGCTGGAGCGACTGGGCGCAGCAGATAAATCCGCTCAAGCCGCAATAGAAGTCAACCCACGTTGCAAGAACTTCCTAATCGCCGGCGTGATTACACCGGAAATGCGGCGACGGCTTGACCAGAGCCGGCTCTTTGAGAAGGACTTCCTTCTCGTTGAGCTGCTGGCCGATGAAAGCCGGCAAACTGAGTTCTTCGACGAGATATTCAACCACACCCTGCGGTTGACGGCCATCAACAAATAGACGCTTTTCATGCCGGGTAGGCATGAAAACGAGCCAGCTATCCGATTTTGCAGAGGGTTGCCAACTCTCACCGGAAGAGGCCCGAGCCTCTTGTAGCCGGCTCATTCAGCGCCATCAGCGCACTGTGGCCGGCCGGCGGCGTCAAGTATAATGGCCCTCACCGCCTGCCGCGAGCACCTTGCCTTCCGGATGACTTGTCATGCAGGTTATTGTATTGGCATCGTCGGCCGTGGGTCGCTTTTCTAGCGGAGACGGAAGCAATGGGTATGACAGACCGCGAAACAATATCGGCTATTCCCGATAATGACGACTGGCAAAGCCGCATCGTCAAAACCCCGGGCATCCTGGCCGGCAAGCCTTGTATTCGGGGGACGCGCATCTCCGTGGAATTAGTGCATGATCTGCTCCGCGGAGGGCGCAGTCCGGAAGACATCCGGCGCCGCTACTCGCATATCTCGCTGGCGGATATCGAGGCTTGCCGGAAATATGCTGCCACTGGCGCCAAACTCTCCGACTTTACCTGGCGGGACCTGTACGGCGACGAGGATGATGACTGATCGTCCGACGGCTATGCGGATACTGGCTGACGAGAATATGCCGGAACAGACGGTCGAGCTGCTGCGGATGGCCGGGCATGATGTTCACTTCGCCACCGAGACCATGCCCAGTGCAGCAGATCCGAACATACTTGCCGTTGCCACCAGTGAGAACCGCCTGCTCGCCACGCAAGACAAGGATTTCGGTGACATTGTAATCAACCGAGGCCAGCCGGCCCCTTACGGCGTAGTTTTGTTCCGACTGCATGACGATATTCCAGAAACCGACCAATTCCGGCTGATGGCCGCCATTCTGGATGCGCGCAACAGTTGGGGCCCCGGTATCTGGGCTGTCAGCATCCGTCATCCCACAACTTCCTAATTCTAACGCGCTGGACAACGCCATGTACGTAATCGGAACCGCCGGCCACGTTGACCACGGCAAATCCACCCTGGTCAAGGCCCTCACCGACATAGATCCGGACCGCCTTCCTGAGGAGAAGGAACGGGAGATGACCGTCGACCTCGGTTTTGCCTGGATGACCCTCCCCAGCGGCCGCGAGGTCAGCATCGTCGACGTGCCGGGACACGAGCGGTTCATCAAGAACATGCTGGCCGGCGTCGGCGCTATCGACCTCGCCATGCTCATCGTCGCCGCCGACGAGAGCGTGATGCCCCAGACCCGGGAGCACCTCGCTATCCTGGACATCCTGCGCATCCGGCGCGGACTGGTGGTCATTACCAAGGTCGATCTCGTTGATGACGAGTTGGTGGAGTTGGTCAAGGCCGAGGTTGAAGACACGCTCGAAGGCACCGCCTTCGAAGGTTGCCCCATGGCGCCGGTGTCCGCCTACACGGGCGAAGGGATTGACGACCTGAAGGCGATGATCGACGACATCCTGAACGACACCGAAACCCGCCGGGACCTGGGCCGCCCCCGCCTGCCCATCGACCGCTGTTTCACCGTGAGCGGGTTCGGCACCGTGATCACCGGCACGCTGATCGACGGCTCGGTGGCCGTGGGGCAGCAGATTGAGCTGGCTCCTTCCGGCCGCCAGGCGCGGATACGCGGCTTGCAGAGCCACAAGTCCCGCCTCGATGCAGCCGCGCCCGGCATTCGTTTGGCCCTGAACTTGTCGGGCATATCCCGCGACGACGTCATGCGCGGCGAGGTGCTCACCAACCCGGGCTGGCTGCGGCCCACCCGCCGGTTCGACGCCAACCTGCGCATGGTCAAGGGCGCGCCCCACGCGCTGAAGCACAACGAGGGGGTGACCTTCCACCTTTTCACCAGCGAGACCACCGGACGGGTGCGCCTCCTCGACGCCGACCGGCTGCAACCGGGCAGCGAGGGCTGGGTGCAGGTGCTTCTCGACGAGCCGTTGCCGATGGTCAAGGGCGACTTCTTTGTCCTCCGCTCCTCCGAGGACACCCTGGGCGGCGGACAAATCGCCGATCCCAACCCCCGCCGCCGACACCGCCGTTTCGCTCCCGAGGTGCTGGAGCGACTCACCACGCTGGATGCCGGAGCCAGCGAGGATGTCATCCTGACCATCGCCGACCAGATGGGCCCGTGTGATCTGAGGACACTTTCCCAACGCTCCAACATCTCGGAAGAAGAGATCCTTGAACGCCTCGGTGACTTGATCGAAGCGGAAGAGATCGTGGCCCTGGGTGAGATGGGCGCACAGGGTGATGCGGTGGTCTACTCCCGGCGGGGCTGGGACATTTTGCGGAACCAGGCCCAGGTGGCATTGCAGGCCTATCACAACCAGTACCCCCTGCGCCGGGGAGCGCCGCCTCAAGAATTGCGCAGCCGTCTGGGAGTTTCGCAGCCCGTATACCTGCGAGCCGCCGCGAGGCTGGCCGAAGAAGGGGCCATCGTCGACGACGGCGGCGTGGTGCGGACGCCGGACCATCGCGTCGAGCTCAGTGAAAACCAGCAATCGGATATTGCCGATTACCTGGCCTCCCTAGCCGCCGAGCCCTGGTCACCGCCCACCGATCGCCCGGTGGATCCCGAACTGCTGGCCCACCTCCAGGAACGAGGCGACGTGGTGAAGGTCAACGAGACGGTGGTGTTCACCACGGCGGCCTACGAGGACATGGCCGGTCGCATCGTGGAACACCTCAACGCCAACGGCAGCGTGACCGTGGCCGACGCCCGCACCATCTTCGGAACCAGCCGCAAGTACGTCCTGCCTCTTCTGGAATACCTGGACCAGCAGCGCATCACCAGGCGCGTCGGCGACGAGCGCGTGCTGCGGTAGCATGGTAAAGAGAGAGTTGTGATGTTGACTGGGGAACATTCTCAAACGGCGCAGGATTTTCTGACAGCTTCGGACTCGGAATTTGCCGCCGGCGACATTTTGCAGGGCTCTGAGAAACTGCGGGGGGCCGCCGCGCACGCTGTAATGGCCGTTGCCCAGCAACGCGGATGGCGTTTCGGCGATCACCGCTCCCTGAAAGTCGCTGCGGACCGCCTGGCTGATGAATTGCGAGAACCTATTTTGGCCGCACAATTCAGCGTAGCGGAAAAGTTTCACGCCAACTTTTACCACGATTTCATGCAGGACTATGAGATAGAGCGCGACCGTCCGTCAATCCATCTTTTCGTTCACCGCGTACTGTCGCTGCCCGAATTGACGCCGGTCGGTTGCTAGATGGCGTTGGACTTCGGCCAAACGGCGCGTCAGATGATGTCGGCCATGGGCGACCTTTCGATGACGGCCCGGTCACGCCGGCAAAGGTTTGCGGACACCCTGGACCGCGCGTCGGCGATCACCCCCCACGACGCTGCCCAGCGCACCGGGTCGGCGGCCAGTCGCCCCTTCATCGTGGCGCGCACCGGACCCGAAGGGTTGCTCAATAGCATCCCGCCTTTGCCATCCCCGCCCGATTGGACGGCGATCTCCGTAGATGGCTCCCACATCGACGTGGACCGGCATCTGCCGCTGCGCTGTTACCTGATCAACCTAGGCGGATGCTCCTTGACCTACGGCGCCAATCCCGACTGCCGATTCTTCAGCGAGCCCGCGCTGGCCACCGGCGACGGCGACCTTTACCTCCGGCCCGACGACGATTCCAACGCAGAGACGCCCGTATCCGGCGCGCTGCTCGGCGCGCTGCGCACGGTGCGAGAGGTTGAGCGGCTGGCCGACGCCGTCGATGCATCGCCGTCCGCCGTGCCCGTCCTTGCGTTGTTGGACGGCACCCTGGCCTTTTGGGATATCCAGCGCGGGAACTATCCCAGGTACGTGGTTGAAACCCTGGTGAACGAGCGCCTGCGTGGCGCGTTGGCTCGCGTGCGCCAAACTTCCCGTGGTCAGCGTCCCGTGGCGTTGGCAGCCTACACTTCACGCCCGCAGACCACCGAGGTAGCCGGAGCTGTGCGCGCCTGCCTGTGCGTCAGCAACTCGACGGAGTGCACCCGACGGTGCAGCGCCCGCCGCTCCGACCTGCCGCAGTGCGACGCCGCGGCCGGTTTCGACGACCGGGAACTGTTCGACGCGCTGCTGGAACCGGGGCACCGCTCCCCTCTCTACCAGACCGGCCGCCGCGCCTCCCATTTCGCCCTGGACCTGGCGGTGGGCGCCGAGTGGAGCCGGTTCTACTACATCAACAGCGGCGCCGAGGTCGCTCGCGTGGAGGTGCCTGACTGGGTCGCCGAGGACCCGGAGTTACTCGCGCTGGGCCATTCCATGCTGGCGAAGCAATGCGAACTCGGCCTGGGGTATCCCGTGGTAATCTCGGAAGCCCACGAGCAGGCCGTTATCAGCGGACGGGACCGCGAGGAATTCCGCAAGCTGACGCTGATGCTGATGGAACAAAACGGGCTGCCGACGCCCGAATCGGCCAAGACCGTCTCGAAACGACTGCCCTGGGCGTGAGGTCGAGTCTTTTACATCGATATACAGGATGAGCAGGATGATGATTGAAATTGGCGGGACGCGCCACTCAAAACAAAAGAGTCCTGGATATCCTGCGCATCGATGTAAGTAAAACATGGAGGTTTCATTATGGGTGAGTTGAATGATTTGGCCGCGTCCGTCGCGGCTGTTCTGAAAGAGCGAGGAGACACTCTGGCCGTGTCGGAGTCCTCATGCGGCGGACTGATTTCCGCCGCTCTGGTATCGATCCCCGGCGCGTCTGACTATTATGTGGGCGGCTCCGTGGTGTATACGCGGGTGGCGCAGGCCGGACTGTTGCAAGTTCCCGAGTCCGCCATGGAGGGCCACCGCGCCAGCACTGAATACTACGCCCTGCTCAACGCCCGAACGTCCCGAGAACGCCTGGGCACTACCTGGGCGCTGGCGGAAACCGGCGCCAGCGGACCTACCGGGAACCGCTATGGCGACAATTACGGCCACGCCTGCTTCGGCGTCGCTGGCCCGGTGGAGCGCTCCCAGACTCTGGAAACGGGCAGCCCTGACCGCGAGGCCAACATGTGGGTCTTCGCCAGGACCGCCCTCGCGCTGCTGGAGGAGGCTCTGAAAGAGGCATAGCTCATGCGTTGCGTGTAAAATGGCATTGGAGACCTCTTAGGTGCAAGTGATGATCGCACGCAACGCGCAAACCATTATCGCAATCGCCGCGGTCCTGACCTTTCTGGTCATTGCGCTGGTGCCGGCCGCCAGCGGTCTGTACTGGTTGGTGCAGCTAAACGGCAAAGTGGACTATCTCCATGCCGAACTGGAGGACACGCAGCAGGACGTGCGGAACCTTCAGCAAGACGTCCAGGACACACGCCGGGAAATCGAGGACACACGCCGGGAACTGCTGTCTGCCATTGAGCAGTCGGAAAACCGCATTCTTGAGGCACTGGTCAATCACAAGCACGACGAGCAGGGCAACGCCGTTTTCACCCGGCCGGTCAGGGCATCGGTCCAGCCAGGTACGCCGACAAGTCCTCCGCAGCAGTGAACTCCGCTGCAGTGCGGAGGAAGTCGGCCAGGCTCGGGCTGCGCCGGCGCAGTTCCTCGATCTGCTGCCCCACTATGCTCACGCCGGCGGCGCCGGTGTCGGCGTAGGTGCCGTGGAAGGCGAAGTACGCCTGGTTCAGCCGGCGCAGACGGTATCCGTGGGCCACGAACTCCTTGCGCCGTTCCTCCATGTACGCCTCGGCCTGGTCCACTTGGCCGGCTGCCAGCAGTTCGTCGGCGCGGATCCTGGTGGCGCGCATCTCCTCCTGGAATTCAAAGGGGGGCAGATCGTTGCCGGACTCGCTGACCGCATCCGGCGGATTGTGCAGACGCGCACCCGCCGGACTGGGGGCGTATCGATCCAGCCGTTTCCGCGCCATTTCGCCGATCTCCCTGCCGGCGATATTGGCCACCGTCTCGTTCATCGTTGTCAAGTCTCCGCCCTGGAAATATCGACGTCCCAGGGGTCGGAACCACAGCCAATGGTGCACCCACTCGTGGGCGGCAACCTCCAGCGCAAAGTCCAGGCCCGCATAGGGAATCGCGATGGATGGATACAGGGCGATGCCCCCGGTGTTCAGCACCACGGCTGACAGGTCCGTTTGGTCTTCCACCTGCGTTTCGATGCGGTCCCGTTCCTCGTTGGCCAAGCCCGATTGCAGCGTTATGGTGTCCTGGCGCTCGATCCGGTTGCGCGGCGATGTGACCAGGACCGTGGGAGAACCCGTCAATACCGTGTCCACCGGGGGAAACGGGCCGGTCCAGGCCTGAAAGCCTTGGGCTTTCAGGGTGTCCGCCAGCGCCGACTCCAGGGTATCTTCGACACCTGGGCGCAGCTGATCGCTGCGGTCTCGCAGGTTGGCCCGCTGCCTCCGCAGGGCGGCCATGCTCACCGCCGTTTCCGGCGTGGCCGGCGACACTGTCCCCAGTGCGATCAGCTGCCGGTCGATGGATCGCAGCGACCGGTTGGCTGCGAAAAACTCGTGGACGTCCGCAACTCTCTGCTCGTGCGTGCGGGCTTGCGCCAGGGTCGTGGGAATGCGAACCAATCGCCGGAGCCACTTGTCGGGCAGGTGCGCCAATTCCCAGCCGGCGGCGCTGAACCGGTACGGGGCGGTAGCCGTGGCCATGACGTCGCGTTCATACCCGGCAACGGGGACGAGGGCGACGCAGATACAGCTCAGGGCGAGCAGTCGCCAAAACACGCCTTTCCTGAACTTGGTGCTGCGTGGGCTGGAGGGTGCGGATCGGTGTCGGGTCATTTAGTGCTAGAATACCTTGATGTCCCATCCTAGTCCTGGAGCAAGCGCATGAGCACCTCATCATCGTCATCGCAACGCCGCAAGCGCGTTTATACCAAGTACGGCGACCAGGGCGAAACCAGTTTGCTCTACGGTGGCCGCGTCTCCAAGGCCAACCCTCATACCGAGGCCTATGGCATTACCGATGAAGCGGTCAGCCTGATGGGCCTCGCTCGCGCCCTCACCGACGACGACAAGGTCAAGAACATCCTGCGTGACCTGCAACGGGAGCTCTTCACCGTCGCCGCCGAGCTGGCCACCGACCCGGAGAAGTACGACCTGTTCCACCAGCACTTCACCCCCGTCACCGAGCAAATGGTGGACAACCTGGAAGAAACCATCGACGAGCTGGAAACGCATTTCCAGATGCCCCAGGTGTTCATCCTGCCCGGCGGAACGCCGTCGTCGTCGGCAATGGACTCGGCACGCACCGTTATCCGCACCGCCGAGCGCCGCGTGGTGACTCTGGCCGAGGCTGACGGCCTGACCAATCCGCTGATCCTCGCCTACCTGAACCGCCTGGGTGACCTGCTGTTCGTGCTGGCGCGGTATCACGACCGGGACATCCCCATCGAGCGGGCCACCGGCGACCGGGTCTGACCCCAAGATGACCTTGTCCGAAAACGGCCGCGTCCGCTTGGTCGTCATCGACTACGAGTCCGGCAACCTCCGCAGCGTGGCGCGCGCGGTTGAAAAGGCTGGCGTCGTACCCGTGGTGTCCTCCGATCCCGCGGTGTTGGAAGGCGCCGACGGCGTGATCCTGCCCGGGGTGGGCTCCGGCCCCGCCGCCATGGCCGCGTTGCAATCCCGAGGCCTGGTAGCCCCGTTGCTGGACTATATCGCCGGCGGACGCCCATTCCTCGGCGTTTGCCTGGGCCTGCAACTTCTCCTGGACGCCACCGACGAGGGCGACGCCGACTGCCTGGGCCTGGTTCCCGGCCGGGTCCGCCGTTTGCCCGACGGACTCAAGGTGCCGCACATGGGATGGAACACCGTGGAGTTCCGGCGGGAACACCCAGTGTGGCAGGGCATACCCCAGGGCAGCCATTTCTACTTTGTCCACAGCTACTACGCCGACCCCGTGGCCCGGGCCGACGTGGCCGGCGTGACCGAATACGGCGTTCCCTTTTGCAGCATCTACGCCCGCGACAATGTCGTCGCCACGCAGTTTCACCCCGAAAAGAGCGGCGAAAACGGCCTGCGCGTCTACTCCAACTTCATCGCGCAGGTCAAAACCCAAAAGTAGCTGCGCGGCCAGCGTCATGGAAATCATTCCCGCAATCGACCTGCGCGGTGGCAACTGCGTCCGCCTGTACCAGGGCGATTACGAGCAGGAGACAATCTTCTCCGATGACCCGCTGGGCGTTGCCGAACGCTGGCAGGCTGAGGGTGGTGAACGCCTGCACATCGTTGACCTTGATGGGGCGCACACCGGCAATCCTGCCAATCTCGCCGCCATCACCGCAATCACCGGCCGCCTGACCATCCCCGTGCAGGTTGGTGGTGGCATCCGCAGCGTCGAGACGGCAGCCGGCCTGTTCGACGCCGGCGCGGCCCGCGTGGTGGTGGGCACCGCCGCCGTAGCCAACCCCGACCTGGTGGAAGACCTGTGCCGGCGCTTTGGGAGCGAACGGGTGGTGGTCGCGTTGGACGCGAGGAACGGACTGGTCGCCATTCGCGGCTGGACCGAAATGTCCGAGATCAGCGCCACCGAGCTGGCCGGGCGGATGCGCGATCTGGGCGTGGAGCGTTTGCTCTACACCGACATCTCCCGGGACGGAACCCTGGAGGAGCCCAACTACGAGGCAACGGCGGACCTGGTGCACGACAGCGGGATGCGCGTGCTGTCGGCCGGCGGCGTGGGCGCGGCGGCCCACGTGGAGCGGTTGATCGACACCGGCGCGGAGGCGGCCATAATCGGGCGCGCGCTTTACACCGGAGATATCACGGTAGCCGCGGCCTTGGCGGCAGCGCGAGGATAGCCGGAGGATTGAGGCCGGCTAAGGCTGGCTAGACTACGGCAGCCGCCACGGCGTCGTCATCGCCCACCGCGACGCCGCCCCGTTGGTCCAGGTATCGCTGGCGCAGGGCCAGCCGCTCGAACGACGTGTCATCCCAGTCGTCGCGATGGACTTCCATCAGGATGAAGTCGTGGGACATGCGGCGGACGTTGCGCACCGGGTTGAAGCCCGACCGCTCGAAGCACTTCTGCGCCCGGTGGTTCCACTCCAGCGTGTGCAGGTACACCCTCTTCAGCCGCAGGTCGTCGAACATGTGGTGCAGCAGCGTCACCACCGCGTCGTAGCCGTAGCCGCCGCTCCAGTAGTCCCGGTCCCCGATGACGATGCCCAACTCCGCTTCCTTGGAAAGGCTGTCGAGATCGTAGTACATGCAGTTGCCGATGAACTTGCCCCCGGCAACCTCGATGGCGAAGTGATGGGAACCCGGCGTGGGCCAGCGTATCTGGTCTTCGAAGAGCTTGAGGTAGCGCTCGTACTTCATGGTCAGCGGGTAGGCGGCATCCAGCCGGGCGATCTCCGGATCGCTGCGCCAGATGTAGTCCTTCTCAGCGTCTTCCATGCGCTTGCCCCGCAGGAGAACGCGGACACCCCGCAAAACCAGGTCCTTGCTCATTGCTACGCCCCTCGCCGGTAGGAGTCGATCAACGACCGGGCCGCTTCCAACACCTCGCGCTCATTATCGTATTCGAGCAGTTCCACCGCTTCTTCGTAGCTGCACCACTCCACCACGTCGAATTCGGCGTCGTGATCCGAGGTGCTGCCGCCCATGGGTTCCATGAGGTAGAAGTAGACGGTCTTGTCGTAGCGGATGCCGTCGTCGTGGCCAACGAAGAAATACCGAATGCTCGTTATGGGCGCCAGGACGTTGACGTGTACTCCGGTTTCCTCCTGAACCTCCCGTTGGGCCGTCTGCTCCACGGTTTCGCCCCGCTCGGGAGTTCCTTTGGGCAGTCGCCAGGTCAGCGGGGCGTCCTCGCCCTGGAAGCCGGGACGCGCCCGGGCGCACAGCAGCGTTTCGATCAGGTTGCCCGTATCCCGGAATACGAGGCCCCCGGCCGAAACCACCTGCACGTTGGAACGGGCTCTGGCCGAGTAGGGATCGGACACCGCCGGCATGGCGTCGTCATCGAAGCCAAAGCCGGCGCTGGCAACGCGCGGTTCGTCATCCGGGAGGAGCGTGGGGTTATTCATGGCATCGGAGTCTGGAAAAGCATATTCAAGTCATTGTAGCCGCAGGGCCGGGACGGGTCAAACGGACCGGCTTGGGGAAACCTAGCCGTCACGCCCGCGAAGGAACGCCCCCTGTACCGGAAACTGCGCCGCTTCAACGTGGAATAGGCCCGGTCACGTGTGGGACTCACCGTATTGGATCGTCCTACCCTCCCGGTACACCTAGTTGGGGTTCCGCAGCTTCCAAGCCACAGGCAATCAGCCCGAATAAGGTAGCCGATAGGTCTTCTTCAGTCGGAAAAGGCTTGGACAGTACTGAAACGACCAATTGGAGCAGTTCCTGAACGCAGGGGTTTTCCTCACCAATCGCGTCCGCCTCGCGGACTATCGCGGCGAAAGCAATGGCGAAGGTCAGGGCGAAGCCCGTGTCCTCCGACAGGCAGCCGAATATGTAGATGTCTTGCAGTCGGGGTTCCCCTTCGTAAAGAATCGAACTTTGCGATGCTGCCGCCAGCCCTTCCTCGCCAAGCGCGGCGGCGATGCACGCTCGTTCCTCTGCGGAGAGCACTGCGAACAGATCCCCCCATTTGGGGTCAGGGTTGGGGCCATACGGGCCGTCGGGAATCAGCCGGTCATAGAACTCGCGGAACAGCGTTTTGGCAACCACCGGAACGGGTTCTTCTTCCCGCTCGACACGAAACACTAACTGCGGCGCCTCCGCCAGGTCCTCGGCACTCCCGGGCCGGCGGACCAGCAGGTAACACGCTTCGTCGGGTGAGCCTGGCACGTATCCCATCTGGTAGCCGTCGTCCGCCCGATAGGCCCGAACCGTCTCGTAGCCGTTGCTGTCTGCGCTCCGGATGATGAACCACTCGACGCCCTCGGAGTCGGTGAAGAACTGCTCCGATGTCTCTTGCGGCCAACTGGCGGGACAGTCCGGCTCCCGGGCGTAGGCAGATTCCGTGTGCATTATGATTGCGCCCAGCGCGCATAGGACGAAGATCGCCGCAACTATGGTTGCCGTTTTCATATCCACCCCGAAAATTTGTTTGGTCGAACCGTCATATGCGCACGGTTCCAGCGATGAACTTGACCCGATCAGTTACACCGCCCCGCCGACGGTCCACCGACTATACGCGGTTTAGCATCTGGCCACATTCATGCCAGATGCCCGGAACGACGCGGTATCTCGCCGACCGGCAGGTCCTATCCGCCGCCAATCGCCGGCACGAAATGTATCTCGGCGTTTTCGCCCACCCGCTCCATCATGCCCATGCGCGCGACTTCTCCATCCACCGCAACCGCCAGGTTGGAGCGGATTTCGCCGTCCTCCATCAGACGGTTGGCGATGCCAGGGAACTGCGCGTCCAGTTGCTCAATCACCTGCCGCACGTTGCGGGCGGTGACCTCGACTTCTTTTACCCCACCCGTCGTCGCCTGCAGCATGGTTGGCACGAACACTCTGGCCATAACCCTCACCCCCTTGCGTCGATACTGCATCCCATCATACGTCGCCGGCCATATCCGGCTCAACACGCGGCAATGTCGGCGTCCGGCGCAATGATGCCGTTGGCCCGTTGCAGTTCACGGATGTAACAGATGATGTTCGGAATATCCTCGTCGGACACCGCAGGGACGGGAGGCATGTTGCCGAAAGGCCAGTGGTGCGCCGGCACCCCGTTCCGCACCGCGCTCTGGATGGTGAAGTCCTGGTGGTGCCCCGGCTCGTAAATCTTGTGCACCAGGGGCGGACCAAGTCCCGTGCCCGAGGCGTTGGGGCCGTGGCACAGCGCACAGTTGGCGTTGAACACCCGCTCGCCGGCGCGGGCGTTCTCGGACAGGTTCGGCACAACCACTGCGACGGCATCGGAGACGGGCTGGGTGGGGCTGTAGCTCGGCGCCGGCGGTTCCTCGGCCGAACAGCCGACCAGAACCAAAATCACCAGCGCGACCACCATCGAGCCGAGCGCCCATCCCCGTAAGTTTTTCGTCGACCTGGTCACGGGTGCTCGAACTGCCGCAGCGGTGGGAATGGAATCCCAGCCCTTGGCACGCTACTTGCCCAAAGGTCCGTGGAAACGTGGCAAAATCTCCTCGCCGGCCTGCTCCAACTGCTCCATCGACTCGGCGCCGGCGCACAGTGGGCGGATGACGAACTTGAACCCGCCGGCGTCGATGTACTCCTGGATGAAGTCGCCGATCTGCTCCGAGGTGCCGACGGCCGAGTACTCGGTGAAATGCGCGTCGGGGCGCTGCCGAGTCACAAACTGCTCCGACCTGGCCTCGCCTTCTTTCTGATCGTCGCAGATGTAATAGCCGACGAGCACGCCCACGTGATCCTCTTCGATCTCGCGGTCGTACTGCTGGGCGGTTTCGAAGACGATCTCCCGACCTGACCGGACCTCATCCGGCGTGGCGCTGGATACCAGCCAGCCATCGCCCACACGGCCCACCCGTCGCGCCGCCGCCGGGCTGCGTCCGCCGATCCATACCGGAGGCGAGGGCTTGAGGAAGGTGCGAGGCGTCACCGACACGTTGTGCGTGGTGAAGAACTCGCCCTCGTGGGTGACGCCTTCTTCCTTCCACAGCCGGCGCATCAGTTCGATAGCCTCATCGGTGCGTCGCGCGCGGTCCGCCTTGGGCACTCCGCAAGCTTCGTACTCGTCGGGGTCTTCCTGACCCAGGCCCACGGCGGGGAAGAAACGGCCCTGGGAGAGCCAATCCAGCGTGGCGACCTGCTTGGCCAGCACCACCGGGTTGCGCAGCGGCAGCGCCAGCACGCTGGTGCCGAACTTGAGGCGGTCCGAGTAGCCGGCCACCAGGGACAGCGCGACCATGGGCTCCAGGCTGAACCGGTCGCTGCAAATGCGGTCGCTCAGCCAGATGGAGTCGTACTCGTACTTGTCGCCCAGCTCCACCAGGGTGCGGAGGAAGTTGGGGTCGTCGCCTCCCTGTCCGAATGCTCCGGGCACGTAGCCGATGGCAACGCTCATGATGGTTGGCCTCCATGGGGGTTGTGGGTAGTCGTTTCCAGAGCAATGACAAGCGACGGCAAAAGCTCTACGACTGACCGGTAGATGGCATCAGGCTTCACAGAATGATATTCGTGAACCAGGATGTTCCGCATACGTCTCAGCATCCGCCATGGGACGGCAGGATACCGACGCCGTGCCGCTGGTGATGTTTTGGCAGCCGCCTCACCGACTATGGCCACCAGGTAGAAAATCGAGTGACGCAGATTGGGATCGTTGAGGAAGTCTGCATAAGTGGCGTTCCCGAGGGTTTCGATGGCGTCCATGGCGTAACGGCGGATATCGTCCAGCCGTTCATCGTCAGTGCGGTCGTCCATATACTACCGCCGCCGACTGGCCTTTCTCTCCAGCTTTTTTCTGCCAATCTTCAATGCTGTCCACCGCGCGCAGGTCGGCGGGGTAGCCCAACAGCTCGGTCAGTATCTCATCCATACCGAAATATTCCAGTCCCAACTTGGCGTCGGGGGCGAATTCAGCGATGAAATCAACGTCAGCGTCGTTGATGACGGAACTTCGGCGCGGATATTTTAGTTTGGCCAGGCGCGCGATTTTGTACTGCTGGCAAAACTTGGCAATTTTGTCATCAGGAATGGGGAAGTTCATATGCAGGGCACGGTCGTAGGCAATTTCCCCGGCGTCGGGAATGTTTCCCAAATAGAACCCGCGTATGTAAAGGTGCAGGTCAGTGACCTGGCCAATGACCTTGGCGATTTCGTTTTCCAACACTGCAAGTTCAGTCAGCGACGGTATGTCGGACTGGAGAAACTCAACCAGGAAGGCCGCCGCGCTGCCGGTGCGCACCGGTTCGTGCAACCAGGTCAGGCGACGCACCTTGCGTTGCTGACAGAAGGCGGCGATGGCCTCTCTTTGCGCGACAGTGGTTTCACGGTTGCTCATGATCGTTCCCCCGGCGCAAGGTTGCGCCGAGGCCATTGTAGCAAAGTGGCGAACCGGGCCGGGCCCGCCTGCGGGCCGTACCTATCCCCTGATCGGATCCAGGCCCGCCTCGGCCCGGGCGTCGTTGATGTGGTCCAACACGCGCATGCGCAGCGGCGGCAGTTCGTAG
The DNA here is from genome assembly GCA_034428455.1 of Dehalococcoidia bacterium. Taxonomy (GTDB): domain Bacteria; phylum Chloroflexota; class Dehalococcoidia; order Lucifugimonadales; family UBA3495; genus Bin87. The sequence continues at coordinate 15,996 of DAOUHZ010000140.1, read as the reverse complement.
CCGACGTCTGCCATCATCCGGCTGTTGTCCACCAGGTACACGTGGGGAACCGGACGGTTTCCGGTAGTGATGCTGGCGTCGGGGATGTACGAGCGCACAATGTCGGCCACGTCGGCGATGGTCGCCAGCTCGCCGCCACTGATGTAAATGTGGTGGTTCAGGCCGTCAGCGAGGGCGACGCGAACGAAGATCTCCGCCGCGTCCTCGGAGTGGATCATGGGCGAGGCTTCCTGCGGGTCGAAGTCCATGCTCACCGGCTGCCCGATGGCCGGCAGGGACATCATCAGGCCGCCGATCATGCCGGTCATGCCCGTGACCCGTCCATGTCCGAACACGGTGCAGATGCGTACTCCGCGGATGTCCAGTCCGTGCAGCGTGCGGTAACGGGCGGCGGCAAAGTCGTTCACTGCCTTGGTCATGCCGTACACGTTGATGGGCGCCGGCAGGTCGTCCTCGATCAGCGGCCGGTCTCCGAAGGTATCCTGGACTCCGTAAACCGCGATGCTGCTGGCGTACACCACGCGGCGAATGTTGCCCCAGCGGGCCGCTTCGAAGATGTTGTTAGTGCCGTCGATGTTGACGGCCATGCCGGTGGCGGGCCGGTCTTCGGTGTCGGGCGGCAGCAGCGCGGCCATGTGGATGATGCGGTCCACGTTGTGACGGTTGACGGCCTCCAACAGGTGGTCCAGGCGGGTCACGTCGCCCCGATAGATGGATATGCGATCCAGCAACGGCTGCAGGTTCGGCCGCGGCGGCGCCAGGTCAAAGCAGACCACCTCCTCGCCTCGTTCCACCAGCTTGCGTATGATGCGGTTGCCGATAAACCCGGTCCCGCCGGTAACCATCACTGACATTGAGAAGCCTCCGATTTACGCTGGTGAAAGTTGATTCGCTGCTATTGCTTCTTGGAGCGGTTGCTGGGCGTGCTCTCATTTTTGGGAGGCTGCCAGTGCTTGCAAGTTGCGTTGCTGGTTCGCGGTAGCGGTGGGCCGCTGTTGCGCCCAAGTTGCGTGCATTCAACGTCAATTAGTCAATATGGGCGACAACAGTTTCCGGGAGTTGTTCGGGAGTTTCCGCGTCTTGCTTGTTAGTCACGACTTTAAGCCTCCTTGTGGGGATTCCGCGCTTTTCGGTCCGCGGGAGTGGTTCCTTTGGTCGGCGGTTGCCACCACTTAGGCTTGCCGCCAGCCGGTCGCGGCATTGGCCGGCCGCCCCCACGTCGCTTTTCCATCGGGACTGTCCTCTCGTGCGGATCAAATTCCTTCTGTTCCATTAGATTGAAGCCTCCTGATCAATGTGGATGGCTCGTCTATACCATCCCTCAGCCTCTCTGGGCTCCGATGCGTTGGAAACCCATACTGATATGACGATCGCCCGGATTTCGGCGGGAATGATGAAATCGTGCGTCATCTGCTCAGTCTCGTTGGGTTCAATCGCTATCCCTTCCGTCACGGTCTCTTCTTTCATAGGACCCCAGGGAAACTCTATGTCTTGTTCATTGCTTGGCGCGCGGTAAAACTCGCTTTCCATTTCTTGTACGGTTTCGTCGTCGTACGGCGAAACCACTTTCAACTGCCAGATTACCTGATCCACGCGGCAAAGGCCTGTCCCGGTGTTCTTTGCGTTCAGTACAACCATCACCGCGTCATAGCTGAGGCTTGCCGGCACACGTGCCACTTCCAGATCCATGGTGAGGTTAGGGATGTGTTCCCGTCCACGCCGGTAGTTGCGGTCGGCTACGTAAAGCGTCACCAAAAACGCCGCCGCGGTCCCCGACGTGCCGACCACCATACCTAACCTACCAGCGTCGATTGAGCTGATAGCCCGAGGTGGAGCGGCTCCTAACCACGTGTAGATGTTTTGCGTGACGGCGATAGCTAGAGTGAACAGCAACGACATTACAAAGGTTATGATGGCAGCCTGTGGAATCCAACTGCCTGCTATAGCATCCAGAACATTGCGGATTTCGGTTCCCATTACACGAACCTGCTGATGGGCTTATTGATTTCTCCGCGCGCCTGTTGACGCCTAACGAAGGCAACAATCACAGCGTACGGCGAATATCGCTAGTCTTTATTGTACTCCGGCCCCCTCAGCGGGCTATCGATGTGCTCGCCCATCTTCAGCGTGCCCAGGACGTCGTTCCAGACTGATTTTGCGCGCTGCGCGTCCTCGGGCCAGTAGCTGAGGGTCAGCAGCGCGTGGATGGACTTCTGGTTGTCTCGGGTGATCGCCTGGATTGAGTGGGCCGGACGCTTCTCGCCCGGGTCCATGAACTCGGATTCGATCCACGCCATCTCCAGGTTGCCCAGTTTGACGGTGATCGGCGACCCTCGTTTGGTGTCTTCCAGACCCCGGCGCCGGCGTCGGCTGGCTCTGCCGCGGCGCATGGGGGCATCTTCGGAGGTCACGTCCTTGATCAACTGGTGCAGGGGCAAGCTGCTCCAGTCAATGTTCATGCCGTAACCGGCATAGAATATGGTGACTTCCAATCCCATGGTATCGTCCGGGTGTGGAGCGTCGCGAAACTTGATGGACTTTCGAGAAGGTTCCACCAGCCAATCCTGCGGAATTTCGAAGCGCAGCGCGCCCCGATCCGCCACGAAGACCTTGTTCCCGGGCTTGGCCGTCCACCTGTGGTTGTCGGGCAGGTTGAAAACCTCTTTGCGCCATTCCTGATCTTCCATCGGTCACCCGCCTGAAGTTCGAGCTGTCTGTAGAGATGCAAGCATTATAGACGATGCCGCCGAGAGGGTTGGCGACGAGGTTCGAATTGTCGACGGGTTGGAACACCGCCAGTGACATCTGCGTGTTGCGGTCTGGCAGTGGGCAGATTATGATTCGTCCCACTCGCTGGGCAACGGCATTCGCTACCGGAGGCGCGTGGCTCGGGCGACATGGCGACACGACTAAGGCCCACTAGCTATGGCTAAAGCATCTGAAAGATCGTTTCAGGATCCGGCATTCTCGCAAAACAAGAGCGTGCCGGTCCACCGTTGGGTACCGTGGGTGGCCGGTTATTCACAGCGCTTCGCGGAAGACGCTTTGACCAGATATGTCAACGGGACAAAGCAGCTGGTTCTGGACCCGTTTGCAGGCGTTGGCACGACTTTGGTCGAAGCCGATCGTGCTGGGCACCATGCGGTAGGATTCGAAATCAATCCCTACGCGGCTTTCGTTTGTCAGACGAAGCTGCGCGCTCATCGCATCCGAACCTCTACCCTCCGGCAAGCAATCGATGAACTGCTCCGCTACGCGAAATCCTTTGACGCAGACGGGCTTGTGCCCAAATCATCACCACCGGATGGGTTTCGAACCCGCTCGCCGTTTTACAGCCCCAAGGTTTTGGACAAAGTGCTGCTGTTGATGGATTTCATTGGTGATCAAGATGATGAGGTCGTCAAGGATGTGATCAGGCTTGCCTTCGCCGCAACCATGGTTGACTACTCCAACTACTCATACGAACCGAGTCTCGGCAGAAGAAAAGCGGTGGGCCGCGCGGAGATCGACGATTTCCCGGTGATTGCCACCTTGGTCAGAAAACTGAACGAAATCGCGGACGATTCCGATTGGTACAGATCACAAAGGGTATGTCTCCAGCGCCCGGATGGCATCGTTCACGCGCGGTCATTTTTTGACGAAGATGAGCTGGAACCCTCCAGCGTTGACCTGATAATTACCTCTCCGCCATACATGAACAATTACCACTACAACCGTAACACTCGACCTCACATGTACTGGCTCCGGTTTTGCCAGTCTCCAGGGGAACTCAAAACCCTGGAATGGCAAAATTTCGGCACCTCCTGGCAACTGGCGAGAGATCAATCTGAGGTTGGCTTGGACACCGTTATCACCGACGACGAAATACATCAGGTCGTGCATAAAATCAGCCAGCAGAATCCGGAGAAAGGCGTGTACGGCGGGAGGGGATGGGCAAATTACGCCGCGACCTATCTGAACGATTGCGTCCGGTTTATGCGGGGTATCCGTCGCGTGCTGCGGCCCGGCGCATCCGCTTTAGTCGTAATCGGAAACAGCGTGGTACAGGGTGTACACGTTCCCACAGACCGTTTCCTGGCCAAGATAGCGATCAATTGCGGTCTTGAAGTCCCGGCCATCCATACTCCTCGCGAGGCCCGCGTTGGCAACAGCATCATCAACTCAAGCGTGCGCGTCGGACAGGCCGGCAAGCAAAACCGCTTGTACGAATCTGTGGTCGAAATCCGGCAAGGGACATGACCGAACTTTACGACCCGCTCACCTACGCCAATCTGATGGCGGGGACGATCCTCGAATTTGAGCGTCGACCCCTTCTACGGCTGGCCGATGATATATCCGTGCGTGGTCCTGGTATCTATTGCCTGGTTTATACCGGGCCCTTCGACGTGTACGGCGAGATTGCGGCGTCCGGTAATCCCGTTTATGTTGGCAAAGCTGTCCCGCCGGGATCCCGTCGCGGCGACACGGTAAATGTCGACTCTCCCGCACTCCGAAACAGGTTGAGGGAACACGCACGGTCAATCGACCAAGCATTAAACCTGGACAAAGAGGATTTCCAATATCGCTACTTGGCGATCGAACCCGTATGGATCACTTTGGCCGAGCGTTTCGCGATCGATCATTACAAGCCGGTTTGGAACCGCTGTCTGGATGGGTTTGGCGACCATGACCCCGGCTCCGGCAGGTACAACGGCGAGAAGAGCTGGTGGGATACTATGCATCCGGGAAGGGGTTGGGCTGAAAATCTGAGGGAAGTGAAAACCCGGGAAGAGGCAATCGAGCGGGCTCTAGCATTTTTTGCTTCTGAACCGTCGTGAAACCCGTCTAGCCGTTCCCGCTGCTCACGTCCCTTCGCTCCGTGATCACCACCGCCAGCGCTGCGAATGCGGTGGCGTAGGCCACCACTGCCGGCAGGAACACCCAGGAGCCGAAATCATCGTCGCGTCCCATCAGCCCGCGGGTGACTCCCCACAGCGTCCAGCGGGTGTAGTCACCCAGGTTCACGTCCAGCGCCAGTTGGGATACCGCTCCCGCCGCCGGATACGCGATCGATTCCACGATCAATACGGCGATGCCAACGCCCAGCCCGAAAGCGGTGGAACGACCCACGGCGCACAGCAGCGCTCCCAGCAGCAGATAGGCGATAGCAACCGGCCACGCCGACACGAACCTCCCCACGCTATCGACCCAACGCCCCGGCTCTGACGGGATGATCAGCTCCACATTAGTCGGCGGGTTCGCCGCGACCAGGCCCACCAGCACGGCCAGCGCCAATGACGCAGCCCATACGATCACCAGTACCAACGCCGCCAAACCCAGTTTCGCAGCGATCGCGTGCCACCTGGGCTGCCCCCGGGCAAAAAGCGGACGCAGAGTTCCCCATCCGTAATCGCTGCCAAAGACCATGCCGGCCAGGACGATCCCAAAGAACGGGCCGAGCCTTGATAGCAACTCGAACACTAGCAAGGGATACCCGGACGGCGGTATCAGGGAGCTGTCCTGCACCAACCAAACGACACCGGCAGACACCGCCAGCGTCCCCACCACGGCCAGCCCCAGCGAGCCCAGGATCACCCAGAATCCCGTGCGCCGCCGGAGTCGGAACCATTCCCACCGAGCCGCATTGGCCAGAACGGCGAGGGTGGTCATGCCGGCTCCTGTTCCGCTTCGCCGGTAACTTCCATGAATCCCGCCTCCAGGGAACCGGACGCCGGCCGCAGCTGGGAGACGTACACGCCGGCGTTGGCCAGGTCCCGGCTGATTTCCCACTCCCGACCCGGATCAACCGCCACCTCCAAACCGTCGGCGGATCGGCTCCTGATTTCCCATCCGGCGTCGTTCAGCACGGTGGCCGCGCGTTCGTCGTCCGTGGTGCATACGAGCGCCGACGCCGGTGCGCCCATACCGGCCACCGGGCCGCTATACAGCAACTTGCCCCTCCGCAGGACGGCAACCTGGTCGCAGACCTGTTCCACCTCGTTGAGCAGGTGGCTCGCCAGGATCACGGTGCGGCTTCCGTAGGCGGCCAGGCTCCGGATGAGATCACGCACTTCGATGATCCCCACCGGGTCCAGTCCGTTGGTCGGCTCGTCGAGGATCAGCAGCGACGGATCGCCCAGCAGCGTGGCGGCGATGCCCAGGCGTTGTTTCATGCCCGTGGAACAGGTGCGAAACTTGCGCCGGGCCGCGTCGCCGCCCAGGTTAACTGCGTCCAGCAAGTCCTCGATCTCCGCGCCGCCGCCGTCCGATCCATAAATACCCTGCAGGCACTTCAGGTTATCCCGGCATGACATATAGGGCCAGAAGATCGGCCGCTCAATGAGCGCTCCAACGCTGTGCAACCCCTGCGCTTGTCCGGCCAGTCCGTCGCGCCCGAACAAGGTCACTGTCCCGTCGGTGGGGCGGATGAACCCCGACACCATGGAGAGCAACGTAGTCTTGCCGGATCCGTTGGGACCCAGGAGTCCAAACACCCCGCCGGTGGGAATGTCCAGGCTGACGTCGTCCACCGCCGTGACCCGGCCGAACCGCTTGGTCAAGCCTGAGATCGAGACGGCCGGCGCAGACCCCGCCGCCGAAATGGGAGAAGCGTTGGTCACGGAAGACGACTAGACCAGGACGTCGAAGCCGTACCCGGCATTGTTCAAGGCGCCGTCTGCAAAACGAGATAGCTGCAACGGCGAAATGTCCATGGTCGTGGCCTCGCCGGACCCGATCAGCTCGGCCATCAGCACGCCCACCATGGGCGACAGCTTGAAGCCGTGGCCGCTGAAACCGGTGCACAGGTAGAGACCGTCCACTCCGTCGACGCGATCCATGATGGGATGGGAGTCCGGCGTGTTGGTGTAAAGCCCGGCGTAACCGGCCGCAAGTTCGGCGTCGGCGATGGCGGGTATACGGCGAGCCAGCCGCTGCCACACGTCTTCAATGAATGACGGGCTGGCTCGCTGGGCAAACACTTCCGGATCCTCCACGACGTCCGAGTGATTGCCGTTGCCAACCAAGGTCAGGTCCTGGCCCTCGGGCCGGAAATAGATCCGGTTGCCGATGTCGGCGCCGCCCGGATGGTACGGCACCACGTCCAGCGGCCGGCGGAAGTGCAGCACCTCGTGACGTGTTGCGACGAGGGGCACGTCGATACCGTGGGGCGAGAGGAACCGCGCCGTCCACGGGCCCGTTGCCACCACGGCGATGTTGGTTTCGATGCGCTCTCCCGAGGTGGTCCTGACCGCCACGACCTTGCTGCCATCATCGCTGGTTTCAATGGCGGCCGCCGGGGTTTGCAGCCGAATCATCACGCCCTCGCTTCGGGCGCGGGTGGCGTAGGCGTAGGCGGTGCCCGAGGCATCGGCGTGACCCGAATACGGCTCGTAGGCGATGCCGGCCGCGTCGGCAACCTCAAACCCGGGCGCCATCTCCGCGGCATCGGCGGCGCTGATGATGTCGGTGATCACGCCCACCGACTGCTGCGTGGCGATGTTCGCGCGAAAGGACGGCAGGTCGTCCTCTCCGGCAAACACCAGGTATCCGGTGCGAGTGTACCCACACTCCCCGCCGATCATGTCGGCGAAGTTGCGGAAGATGCGCAGGCTCCGCCAGGCCAGCTCGGCGTTGACCGCGGTGGAGTAGTGCATCCGCACCGCGCCGCTGCTGCGTCCGGTGGATCCGCTGCCCAGCGTATCGCGCTCCAGCAGCACGATCCGGCGCAGCCCATGGTCGCCGGCGGTCAGGGCCAGATTGCAGGCGATGCTGCAACCCATCACCCCTCCACCGATGATGACGACGTCGGCGGTTTCAGTCGCGCTGGTCATTGGGCAGATACGTCCGCCGGGAAGAGTTCCTGGAGGAGGTCGATAGCCGCTGCCACAGCATCCGCCCGTCGCGTTACCGTTTCGTCGGGCAAGTCGTTCTCATAGAAATGGATATGCAGGCTATGAGCCGAATTCACACCGTTGTCCAAAAGCGACCCGGCAACCGGATCAGCGCTGGAAACGAGCGCCACCAATTGTTCAGAAACTCTCAGGATACTCGTGTGGCTGCGGAGCCGCAGGCTGCGGTCGGCGGCAATTGCCTTAACAGTTTGGGAGTACGCTCCCCACGATTTCTCAGCGACCTGCCGATAGTCTCCTGCGTCCAGGCTTTTGCGGACATGTTCCCGGTAATGCGCCAAATTGTCTCGATAGGTCACTGCCGCCTCCGCCGCTTCAGAGTCGGGCAAGTCAACATCCGGCCGGTTGGGCAAGCCGGCGCGAATTGCATCGTGCACTTGTCGCGTTGAAAGGTTAGGTGATTCCGTCATGTCTCTATCCCGTGGTCCCTGCATCGAATCATAACACGCCGCCGCCGTGAGCCATTCATCCCCGTTCCCGCGACCGGCGCACCCGGAAGCTGGCTCCGCGCTGTTTTCGCATCCAGCGGAGAAAATCAGCGACCCTGGGATTCCTTCGAAGCAGCGCCACGCTGTACATCTCCTCGGCCAGCGTGGTCACCGAAAACATGGCGTGGACTTGCCGGTGACACGTGGGGCAAAGCAGGGCGGTGGGGCCGTGGTTCCCTCCCCGCGCTCGCGGAATCAAATGGTGGACGGTGAATCGGTCCACCGTACGTTCGCAGAGCTCGCAAGCGCCGGGGTCGTCTCCCGGGCGGCGCCGTCGTACCGCGCCGTCGGGCTCGTGGGGTGCGTGAGGAGATGCGGATGCGGCGGTTTTCTCCTTGCGCCCGCCACGAGAACGGGTACGCGAGGGCCGCCTAGCCATTGCCGCCCTGGCCGGAGGTGTCCAAAAACCGCCAGCCAGGCAGGTCGACCTGCCACTGGGAGTCTTCCAGCAGCATGGGGATCATCAGGCCCGACATCAGGCGGCTGTGCTGCACCACGGTTTCATCCGTCACGCCGAAGGGCAGGAACACGAAAGCGTGCTCGTCATCTACGTAACGGGTGGGAGCGGCCGCCAGCTCGGAAAGATCTTCCAGCGGCCACAGGCGCAGGACGGTGGTGCGGAAGTCGTCCATCATCGAATCCCGCATGGGGTGGTCAGGGTCGTAAGCCGCTCGGTAGGCCACCTGCATGTCGATGTTCAGGCGGGTTGCCCAAACACCCATGCGCATCCCGCGGGTTTCTTTGGACAACATCGACCAGGCCAGGTCCATGTCCCCGTCACGGATCGATTCCGCGAAAAGGCCGGCGCGCTGCCCCACCTCGTCGGGTTCCTGGCTGCGGCGTTGCCCTGGCATTCGCATGCTGATTATCCTTGGTGCAGTTGGCGGAGGTCGATAAAAGACGTTCAGTACCCCACGGCGTACCCGTCGTAGCGGGGGTCGGTGCCGCCGTGCAGCGCCCCCGTGTCCGGGTCGATGTACAGCGCCATTTCTCGGCCGGTCACACCGTCCCACGCGCCCAGCTCGTGCACCGGGTGGCCCATGGCCCGCAGTTGCCGCAGAGCGTCTGCGTCAAACCGATTCTCGATGAGCAATCTATCCACTGCGGTATGGGGAACTGTGGACTCGGTGCCGTCGCCCACGTGCTTCCAGCGCGGCGCTTCCACGGCTTCCTGCACGGTCATCCCGTGGTCCACCAGGTTGGTGATCACCTGCATGTTGCTCTGCACCTGGCAATCGGCTCCGGGCGTACCCAGCACGTAGGTCAAACGGCGTCCGGTCGCGGAACTCCCGTTGCCCGATTCCGGCCGGCGGAACACCATCACCGGGTTCATCGTATGGCGCACGCGCTTGCCCGGCTGCAGGCAGTCCACGTGGTCCGTGTCCAGGTGCCAGTAAGTCATGCGGTTGTTCAGCAGGATGCCGGTATCGCCGGCGACCAGTGACGAACCCCAGCCACTCTGGATGCTCTGCAACTGGCATACCGCGTTGCCGGCACGGTCCGCCACCACGAAACACGTTGTATCTTCCTGCTCGGAGCGCGGGCCACGCCGTCGCGCGCCCACGCCGGCCGGCGAACGCCGTTGTCCCGCCGGTTGGTGCGGCCACGGATCCCCGGCGCTCACGTTCTCGCGGGCGCGCTGCGGGTCGATGGTTGCGGCGCGCTCCCGGGCGTACTCGGCGGACAGCATCCCGGCCACGGGCACGTCGATGTAGTCGGGGTCAGCTACGTAGGCTTCCCGGTCGGCGAAAGCCATCTTCTTGGCTTCAACCATCAGGTGAATCGAAGCTGCGGAACCGAACCCCAGGCTCGCCATGTCGTGCTGCCGGATGACGTTCAGCTCTTGCAGCAGGATGTGTCCGCTGGAGTTGGGAGGAGCCTCGTACACCGTGTAATCGCCGTAGTCGGTGGAGATCGGATCCTGCCAGCGCGCTGAGCAGTCGTTCAGGTCGGCCGTACTCAGGAGTCCGCCCTGCTCTTCGCTGAACCGAACAATGGCTTCCCCGATCTCACCCCGGTAGAACACGTCTCGACCCTGCTCCGCGATGGCCGACAGCGTGCGCGCCAGGTTGGCCTGCCGCAGAATGTCTCCCGCCCGTAGCGGCTCCCCAGACCCGTCTCGCGTGAAGATCGCCCGGCTGGTGGGGAACTCGCAAAGCAGCGCGTCGCCGGCGATGGCCGACGCCAGGTAGTGCGTGACCGGGAACCCATCGTCGGCCAGGGCGATGGCCGGACCAAACACGTCAGTCAACGGCAACGATCCGTACTCGGAATGCACGTCCAGCCAAGCGTTGAGCAGACCCGGCACCGATACGCTCAGGATCCCCTTCATGGGGATGCCGTCGCGATACCGCTCCAGGGTTGCGGCGTAGGGCGCGGCGCCCGTCCCGTTGGAAACCCGCAGGGAGTCGTCCTCCGCACGGTAGGCCATGATGAACCCATCGCCGCCGATGCCGGACATCAGCGGTTCGACGACGTTGAGAACCGCTGCCGTGGCGATAGCGGCGTCGAAGGCGTTGCCGCCCTTTTGCAGGACGGATATGCCGGCCTGGGCTGCCAGCGGATGGCCGGCGCAAACCATGCCGTTGCGCCCCATGACCACCGGGCGGTGGGCCGAGTAACGGATGCCGTGGGGTGTGGCTGACATCAGAGCGCTGCTCCTTGTGTTTGGGTTGCGGGTCGGCCAGCGCCGCCGTGTTTCGCCCGACGGGTCCTGCCCTTTCTGCGCTGGAACGGCGTCAGAACGCCGGCGTGGTCACCGGTCGGATCGACGCCAGCATGTCGATGGACACCCCGCCCCTGGAGAAGAAAACCTCCAACTCCGGCGAGTACATGCCGCCGGAGCTGCGCAGGGTGTTGAGCAGCGTGTCCGTGCCGATGCTCAGAATGGAAGAAGGCTCGTGCTGCACCGTTCCCAGGTTCTTGGCGCCGCACAGGTCCAGCGCAGCAAAGATGGTGTCGTGCAGAAACGCTTCGTCAAGGTCCGTGTTGTCCAGCAACGCGAGGTTGAAGTTGGCGTGGGCCAGGTTCGCCTGGGCAAGGGTCGCGTCGGTGAACACCGTCTTGTAAAAGGTGGAGTTCGACAGGTTGGCGGACTGCATGTCGGCCCAGGTCAGGTCCGCTTCGGAAAAGTCGGAAAAGCTGCAATAGGTGCCGCGCAGCACCGCGTAGCCGAGATCGGCCCCCCGCAGCGTGATCTGGCTCAGGTCGGCCCGCGCCAGGTTCGCCCCCTGCAGTTGAGCGTAGGACAGGTTCGCTTCCCGCAGAGTGGCGCCCTGCAGGCTCGCGCCGCGCAGGTCCGCGCTCTGCAAGTTGGCCCCGCTCAGGTTGCAAAAGTGCAGATCAGCGCCGCGCAGGTCGGCATCGCCGAGATCGGAGCCGCTGAAGTCCAGATGAGTCAGGTTGGCCCACGACAAATCGGCTCCATGCAGCCGCGCGTTGGCGAAGGATGTGCCGACGAGATCCGCGCTGGTTCGCAGATCGTTCCAGCTCGACACGTCCTTGCGCAGTCGGCTCAAGCATTGCTCCTTCGAGACGGTGGGCCAGATTTTCATGACGGGACTCCTGATTGAATGACTAGCCTATGATGGCAATTTTAGCCTGGATTATTCAACAGCCCGCGCCGCCGTTATGGGACTTTGACGCGCTGCTATGCGAAAGCCCCGGCAGCCGGTAGCGCCGGGGCAATTGACTCGATTTTCGGCGACCCCGGGCTCGCCGGGGATTGCCGGAGGTTGCAGCGGCCTAGTGTCCGCCGCAGCCACCGCCACATCCGCCACCGCCGCAGCCACATCCGCCACCGCCGCAGCCGCAACCACCGCTGCCACATCCACCACCACCGGCGTACATGGGGTTGTTGATGACGAACCCGACCCGGCCGCCGAACTCTTCCACGTAGTCGATGGTGGCTTCTTCGAGGAAGGGCGCGCTGTCGGAGTCCATGAGGAACTCCATGCCGTCCATGCGGAGCACGGTGTCGTCAGGCTGGTGCTCCTTCTCCATGGTCAGCATGTACTGCAGGCCGGGACCGGCGGGCATGGCAACCACCCGCAGGGCGGAACCGGCCTCGTCCTCGGCGGTCATCACTTCCTTGAGTTTCTCGATGGCCATAGGCGTAACGTTCATCGTGTTCGCTCCTGAATAGCGCGGCTGGCGGGGATCACCGCAGGAATCCCCATCTACTCATAGTGAGCAAAGCGTATCACGCGGCGACAAGGGGCGTCAAACGCACCGCCCGGTGGTTCGACGGGCCACGGAGGCAGGCTAACCTCCGCGACGTGCTTCACCCGGTGAACGGATTGAGCAGATCCACGCCCAACCCTTGAACATCCTCGACATTGCGCGTCACCAAAGTGAAGTTGTTAACTTTGGCAGTGGCGGCTATGAGACCGTCAACGATGGACACGTTGCGGATGGCATACATTTGGCCCCAAGCATCGGCAACGGCGGCGTCAACCGGGAGGATGCGCCCAGCGAAAAAATCCTTTGATACTTCCAGCCATATTTCCAGAACTTCCGCTTGCCGGTAGTCTTGGCGCCGGCGCAATTCCCTTGCGAATTTCGCCAATAACCAGCGCGCTGGTGAACAGGTCTTCATCTGGCACCCCGTTGTACCAGTCAGATACGCCGGCGTTGCCGCGCCCACCCTGACGCAGCTCGGAGACTACATTGGTGTCGAGTAGGAACATCAGAGTTCCACCTCACGCGGATATGTGAGCTCTCGCGCCAACTCAACGCCCTCAATTGGGCAAGCAGCCAGAAATTCCTTGAAATTAAGGGAACGGTAGTGCTCGCGTATGCTTTCCCGTTCCTCGTCAGTGAGAGATTTGGCGTCGGATTTAGCGTCCGGGCCGGGATGAACATCAGCCGATTGAACGTTTGTGATAGTCATATCGGACACCTCCAGAGATTGCGGCGCAGCATAATCCTACCAGATGCCGTCCGCGTGGGGCCAAACTTGAAGCAACCGTCGTGACGCGATGACATCCTCCGCTTGCGTGGCTGGCGGGATACCTGCGACAATCCCGCCATGGTTGTTTCCAAACTGCTGACCGACGACGCGCGGCAACTGGCTGAGAACTGGCTGCGGGAATGGATGCCCGCAGAGGCGAGGGACCTGTTGTCCCTGGGCCTGCCGGAGTGGGATGATCGTCTGGCCGTCTGGCGCGTAGCCTTGGTATCAAGGGCCGACCTCGCTTGTCCCGTGGGGGAGATCCAGATTGACCCGAACGGTGCGATCAGCCGCGCCCCATCCCCGGCTATGGTTGGGACCAGATTGCATGAACTTGACCAGCGCCCCGAGCCGCGCCGTCGTTCCGGCAACGCGAGAATTGCATTTCCGCCCGTTCCCAACAAAGTGATCCTCGGCGACTGTCGCGTGGCGCTTCCCGAATTCCCCCCGAACAGCGTGCAGTTGATTTTCACTTCGCCGCCTTACTTCAATGCCAAACCGGAGTGCGCTGAGTACGTGGATTATCCCTCGTATCTGGAGTTTCTCGGCGAGGTATTCGGGGCCTGTCACAGCATATTGGCCGAAGGGCGCTTCCTTGTGGTTAATGTGTCTCCGGTACTGGTGCGACGCACGTCTCGCAATACCGCCAGCAAACGCTTGCCCATTCCCTTTGACCTCCATCCGATTCTGGACCGTATCGGGTACGAGTTCATTGACGACGTCATCTGGCGGAAGCCGGAAGGCGCCGGATGGCATTTGGGTCGGGGCCGCCGATTTGCGGCCGACCGTCAGCCGCTCCAATACAAGCCGGTTACCGTGACCGAGTACGTGCTGGTCTATCGCAAGAAAACCGACCGGCTGATTGACTGGAACCTGCGCAACCATCCCGATCCGACAGCGGTCGAACGTTCGCTTATATTGGGCGAATATGACAAGACCAACGTGTGGGATGTCACGCCCTCCAACCACAAAGCGCACCCGGCGATTTTCCCGGACGAACTGGTAAGCAAAGTAATTCGGTACTACTCTTTTGAGGGTGACAGCGTGCTTGACCCCTTCGCCGGGACCGGCACGGTGGGCCGGGTAGCCACTGCCATGGGCCGACGATTCGTGCTGATTGAGAAGCGCACCGACTATTTCGAGACGATGCGACAGGAGTTGAGCCAGCCGGGATTCGCCGCCGGTGTGGACTTTGACGACCTCCAGTATTATTGGAGCGCTGACGATGACGCCGAATCTCTATGACCTGAACTCCGCCGAGGGAGTTCGGCAGATCGTCGCCGCTTTGTTTCAGGGTTACAACTATCGCCTGTACACCGAAGGTCAAACCCGCACCCAGTTACTGGATGGCTATCGCCAACTGGTTGCAATCCGTCAAAGTCTGCCCGCCGATGCAGGACACTCCCAGTGGATGGACGCAGTCCGAACCAGGCTTGACGAGAGCGAGAGCGGCTTGGCCTGGTGGCTGCTCGGTCTGACTAACAAAACCGCCCAGAACCTGGGTATAAGACGGGATGAACGCTTCGATTATCTCTCCGAGGTTGCCGAGCATGTGCGCGAAATCGTAGACAGCGCTCCCGAACTATCTTTTGATGATGGGATGTTGATGCTGTGGGCCGGGGCTGCGACCCTAACTATCCGGGGTTCACGAAAATCCACCGCTGGCAAAACATTGGAACGAGCTTTCCTGCGGGCGGGCCTGACTATCCTGGGATTGGAAGAAGGTACGGATTTCTGGCTGAATATGCAACGCGACGCGGAGGTTCCCCGCGAAATAGATGTAGAGATTGCCAGCCGTCGCGGCCGGATACGAGTAGAAATGGGCCTGATCGAGCGCGGCAACCAGGAGGTGATTGAGGACAAAGTAACCCGTGTCGGTACTGGCGGCATAGTCATTTTCGACCAAATTGGCCCGCGCTCCAACGCCCGTCAGACGGCGGAAAACCTTCAAGTGTGCTTTATCCAAATCAGAAACAACCGGCCACTAACGGAGTTGCACGGTTTCCTGAGCGAGCGGATTGACAAAACGTTGATCGAGCCCCCGTCGGAAATGGATAGTATCGCTGCCGCCGTAAGGCAACTGCCGGACGAACTGTTCATCTCCGGTTTGATGCCCGCGTGAGCGACGGTTTGTTGCACTTGTCCCCACCTTTACCCGTCCCTATACTGCGGCCATCGACCACCAGACCCAGCAGTCCGGACTGATTCCGGCGACCCACAGCGAGGAGGCTCCTGATGCCAAAAGACCATGTGGAAGTTTTCTGGTTCTCCGAACAACCCTACGGCCACGTTACCGACGACGATGTGTCACAGTACGAGTCGGGGCGGCTGGATTTCTCCAACTCGCACTTCGACCCGGAGAAGGCCCACGTCCTCTATAACCAGTACCACGAGCAGTACACCTGGGCCGACCAAAACGGGTTCGACGGCATCATGTCCAACGAGCACCACGCCTCGTACTGGTGCATGAAGCCGGCGGTCAATATCGACGCCGCCGTCATCGCCAAGGTGACGCGCAACGCCAAAATCGCCATCCTGGGCAACGTCATCGCCGTCAACGACCCCATCCGCATGGCCGAGGAAATCGCCATGCTGGACTGCATCTCCGGCGGCCGCATCATCTCCGGTTTCGTGCGGGGCACGGCGGTTGAGACCCTGCAAGGCGGCA
>DAOUHZ010000139.1:0-23646 GCA_034428455.1 Dehalococcoidia bacterium | reverse complement strand
GCGACGCGCTCGGCGACGCGCACCGGGTGATGGTAGGGCAGGATGATGACGCCGAAGCCCAGGCGGATGCGCTTGGTCAGCTTGCTCAGTGCGCCGAATATCACCTCGGGGCAGGGCGACATGCTGAAGGTGGTTAGGAAGTGGTGCTCGACGAACCAGACATAATCGAAACCCATCTCGTCGGCCAGGCAGACCTGCTCGATGGTTTCCTCGATGACGGCGTGGTCATCCAGTTCCGGACGCTGCATTTCGTAGGCCAGGCCGAATTTCATGATGAGTGCTCCCTTGAATGGCGAATGTTGGCGAGATTGTACCGCCGCCCCGGAAGGCGGGCAATGTTAGAATCACTGGGTTGCCCTTGCTCCCATAACTTCAGGAGATTTTCGTGATGCGCTTTTTCCCCTCTTTCGCCTACCTCCTTATGCTGGTTCTAGCGGCAGCGCTGCTGACGGTTGCTTGTGGCGAGCCGAGTCAGGAGCTGCCGGCTCCACCCGCCCCACCGGCCGTGCCCGCCACGTCAGCACCGAGTCTGCCGACGGAGACCCGCGCTCCGGCGACGGTGGAAACGCCTGCGCCGACGATTGCGCCCACCGCGGCGCCGACGATTGTGAGTTCGGCAACCGCGACCGCCATGCCGACGCCCGCCACGGAAGCGCCGCCGGCCCCGCCCGCGCTGCCGACCGCCGAGCCCGCCGGCACAGATGGCGCCACGGTGTTCACGCTGAGGGAGGGCACGATTGCTCGCTACAAGGTAGAGGAGGTGCTGGCCAACACCGGGTTCAAGGTTGCGACCGGCGAAACGTTGGACGTGGCGGGCAGCATCGCCTTTGATGCCGATGGAAACGTGATCGCGAACAGTAGCCGCATCGCAGTGCAGGCGGCGACTCTGCGGACGGACAGCAACCGGCGGGACGGCTACGTGCGCAACCGCACTTTACAGACGGACACCTGGCCGGAAGTGGCATTCGTCCCTACTTCGGTGGACGGTCTGCCGGCGTCGATTGCGGATGCCAGCGGGCCGGTGGAGTTCACCATCACCGGCGATCTGACAGTGCGGGACCAGACGCGGGAGGTGACGTGGGACGCGACAGCCGAGTTCGCGGGAGATGGTACGGCCAGCGGGTTCGCCAGCGTGGTGTTCACCTTCGATGACTTCGGGATGTACAAGCCCCGGGTGGCGATCGTGGTTAGCGTGGAGGACGAAATCCTGTTGGAACTGGACTTCATCGGCACGATTACGGGGCAGTAATCAGCACGATGTCCCGCTGCACGGGCGATGAGGCGTAGGGGCCATCCGCGCTCATGAAGGCGTCAATCTCGGAGCGGACGCCGAACTCGGGCAGGTAAATGCCGGGTTCGATGGAGAAGCCGATGCCGGGGATGATGTGCCGGGTGTCGTGGGTCTCAAAGTTGTCCAGGTTGACGCCCTCGCCGTGGACGGTGTGGTAGATGCTGTGGCCCAGGCGGTGGGTGAAGTAATCGCTGAAGCCGTGGTCGGCGATGTAGCTGCGGGCTGCGTCGTCGGCCTGCCACCCCTGGATGGTGTCGCCGCGGGAGAAGGAGTCCTGCAGGAAGGACAGGGCGGCGTCGCGAGCGCCGAGCACGATGTCGAAGATCCGGTGGTGCCGTTCGGTGGGAGTGTCGCCCACGTAGGCGGTCCAGGTGATGTCGGCGTAGACGCTGCCGGGGGTGTCCTCGCGGGCCCAGAGGTCGATGAGGACCCAATCGCCGGGGGCGATGACGCTGCTGCCCTCAGCCGCCGGCTCGTAGTGGGGGTCGGAGCAGTGAGCGTTGGTGGAGACGATGGGGCCATCGGCGGTGACCAGGCCCTCCTCGCGGAAACGGGCGCGGATGAACTCGGCGATTTCGAACTCGGTGGGTCCGTCGGCGAGACGCTGGCCGATGCGGGCAAATGCCTGGTTGACGATGCGGGCCAGCTTCTCGGCGGCGCGCTTGTGTCCTGCCAACTGCTCCGGCGACCAGCGCTGGGTGGCGTACTGCATCAGATCGGCGGAGGAAACCACGTCAGCGCCCATGCTTTGAACCAGCTCAACGGTTCCGGCGTCGACCCGCGAGACGCGGGGCAGGACGTTGCGCGGGGAGTATTCCATGGCTACTCGCCCACAACCGGACAGGGTATCTTGAAGGGCGCTCTCCAAGGTGACCCGGCTGCTGTACACCACCTGTTCCAGGTCGGTTCCTTCCCCGGCGTCGGCGAACTTGCCGGCGTCCACGTGGTGGGTGAGCAGCCTGGGAGCGCCGGTTACGGGCACGAACAGGAATACGGGGCGGGTGACGTGGCCCGACGGTTGGGCAACCTGTGCCAGGACCGGGTTGCAGCCGAGATAGTCGTAAATCAGCCAGCCGGGGAGGTCCTCTGCTTGCAGGTACTGGCGGGCGTCGTCAAGCATCCTGGCGTTGGCCATGGGGACCTCCTGCGGCGGGGGATCGGGGTGATTCGGCTCGTAGGGTTCAGGCGTAATTGTGGTGGATGCCGCCGTCGACGATGATGTTGGCGCCGGTGAGATAGGACGCTTGGGACGAGGCGATCATGCAGACGATATCGCCGATCTCCTTGGGGGTGCCCATGCGCTGCATCGGCGCGTCGGCGGCGATCTCCTCGTGCTTGCAGTGGGCGCAAGTTTCTTCATCCTGATCGGCATCCGGCCCCTCGTGGTCATGGGCATGGGCCGGGTCTTCTATCTCGTCGGCATCAACGCCGGCATAGATGACGTTGTTGACGGTGATGTTCAGTGGCGCTAATTCCGAGGCCAGGCCCTTGAAGTAGGCAAGCACCGGGGCCAGGCTCAAAGAGGACAGAGTGTTGTGCGGCGACACTTCCATGGCGGAAGACGGGATGAGGTTGATGATCCGTCCCAGCCCGTAGCGCTTCATGTGGGGCAGCACTTCACGGGTGAGGTGGACGGCGGACATGAAGTTCCTGGACAAGGCCGGCTCGATGTGCTCGTCCTCGAGTTCGCTGGCCGTCAGGTTGCCCTGGTCCTGTACGGTGGTGACCATGACGCCGATGTTGCCCTGGCGATGCAGGGTCTCGCGCACCAGCCGGTGAATGTCCTGCTCGCGGTCGAGGTCGGCAATGACGGCGCGGAAACGATCCTGGGGGACGTGTTTTCGGGCGATTTCCATCTCCACATGCCGCATGCGGTAGCTGTCAGGCGCGGTTAGAGAAAGGATGGCCCCCTCTTTGGCCAATGCGGTGGCGGTGGCCGTGGCGATGGCAAGGTGCGAGTCCACCACCAGGGCAACTGTATCCTGGAGTCCGAAGTCCATTAGACTGCCTCCCTACCCTCACAAATTGCCGGCTACTTAAATGACGCCGGCAGTCGCCATTTGATCGATATCGGAATCCGAGTATCCCAGGTCGTTGAGTATCTGGTGGTTGTGCTCACCCAGCAAGGGCGGATGCTTTTCCAATTCGCCGGGGGTTTCGGAGAACTTGATGGGCAGACCGGTTTGCTGGATGGTGCCCAGGGTTGGATGGGGCATCTCCCGAAGCATCTCCCGGTGCTGCACCTGGGGATCGTTGAAGACGTCCTTCAGGTCGTTGATAGGACCCGCTGGGACGCTGACGGCCTGCAGGTCGGCGACCCAATCGTCGGCGTCCCTGCCCTGGAAGTGATCAACGAGCAAACTGACGAGTTCGGAGCGGTGGTTGACCCGGTCGCCGTTGGTGGCGTAGTGGGGGTGGTCCTTGAGGTCCATGCGGTTGATGCCCCGGCAGAACCGTTCCCAGAGGCGCTCGGAACCCACGGCGACGTTGAAAAACTTGCCGTCCCCGCCCTTGAAACCCTGGTAGGGAACAAGGGTGGGATGGGCCGCGCCCAGCCGCTGGGGAGCATCGCCGGTGGCGAAGTAGTAGCCGGCCTGGTAGGTCATCCACGCGACCTGGGCGTCCAGCATGGACAGGTCGATGTACTGGCCGGCGCCTTTGCCGGCGGGAGAGTTGCGATGGAAGAGGGCTGCCATGACGGCAAAGGCGGCCCACATTCCGGCGCCAATGTCGGTTACGGCGATGCCGACTTTCTGGGGGTCGCCGCCTAGGTCGCCGGTGATGCTCATCAAGCCGCTGACCCCCTGCATGATCTGGTCGTAGGCCGGCCGGTCACGGTAGGGCCCGTTGGCGCCGAAGCCGGAGATGGAGCAGTAGACGATGGCGGGATTGATCTGCTTCACGTCCTCGTAGCCGAGGTTGAAGTTGGTCATCACGTCGGGGGTGAAGTTCTCGACGATGACGTCGGCGTCGGTGGCCAGCTTCATGAAGATCTGCTGGGCCTTCTCGTCGCGCAGATTCAGGGTGAGGCTGCGCTTGTTGCGGTTGACGGACAGGAAGTAGGCGGATTCCTCGCCGATGAAAGGAGGGCCCCAGCCGCGGGTGTCGTCGCCGGCGCCGGGCCGCTCGATCTTGATGACGTCGGCCCCGTAGTCGCCGAGCATGGTGGCGCAGAATGGTCCGGCCAGGGCGCGGGTCAGGTCCAGTACCTTGATGCCTTCCAGGGGTCTCATTGCAGGTCAATCCTCACAGTCGTTCCGCGCAGGGGAAGATGTCCAGCGGTCCAGTTTGGCGGCATATTATAGCGCAGGTTTCCATAAGGCAATGCAATGCCCCGCCGACTTAATCCGGCGCTCCGCAAAGAACGCTCCTACCCGGTGATACGTCCAGCAGATATAATCGTCCCCGAGGAGAAGAACTATGACCACCGAAAGCCGTCTCAGCCGACTCGAAGGCGCCTACGAACAGGTCAATGAGCGATTGGCCGACCACATCGAACGCTTCGCCGACATTTCCCGAAGGCTCGACAGACTGCACGATGAGATACAAGGCGTGCGTGGGGAGGTACAAAGCGTGCGCGGGGAGGTGCAGAGCCTTCGCGAGGAAATGAACGCCAACAACGCCGCCCTCCGCGCCGAAATGAATGCCAACGATGCCAGCATCCGCCGCGAAAGTCGCTGGATTGGCGGCATCATCATGGCCGGCATTGTCGTGACTGTAATCAGCGTCCTCATTCAGCCTCTTTTATAAGACACGCCGCGTGGTACTATGCAGCCATTGCGTGACGCCACCGCACCTTTGGGAGGAGTAACCATGACCACTACTCAGCAATCCGCCGCTACCAACGGCTACAGCGTAATCGGAAGCCGACCCATTCGACACGACGGCACCGACAAGGTTACCGGTCGGGCGCAGTACGGCGCGGACATCTCGCTGCCGGGGATGCTCTTCGGCAAGGTGCTGCGCAGCCCGCACGCCCACGCCCTAATCAAGGGCATCGACACCAGCAAGGCGGAGGCCATGCCCGGCGTCCACGCGGTGGTGACGTCCGCCGACCTGCCGCAGGCCGGCGGGCGCGTGCTGGATCTGGGCGAAGGGGCCATGATCAACCCCAAGTTCCTGAGCAACAACTGCCTGGCGGCGGAGAAAGCCCTGTACAAGGGCCATGCCATCGCCGCGGTGGCTGCTGACAGCGCCCACGAGGCAGAATTGGCGCTGGCGCTTATTGAGGTCGATTACGAGGTACTGGAGCCGGTAACCGACGTGCTGGAGGCGATGCGCGACGACGCGCCGCTGGTTCACGAGCGGCTGGCCAATCTGAACGACCCCAGTGTGCGACCTGGAGGTCTGCTGGGCGCGGATGACGCCGGCAAGGTGGGCAACGTGCCGAACCGGTACTTCTACGAACTGGGCGACATCGAGGCCGGTTTCGCCGCCGCCGACGTGGTTATTGAGCGGGAGTTCCGCACCAAGGCGGTGCACCAGGGTTACATCGAGCCCCACGCGGCGACCGCTCTGTGGAACGCTGATGACACGCTGCACATCTGGTGCAGCAGCCAGGGGCACTTCAACGTGCGCGACCAGACCTCCACCATCCTGGGCATCCCGGTATCCAAAGTGCTGGTGACGCAGCTGGAAATCGGTGGCGGGTTCGGCGGCAAGACGCTGGTGTACCTGGAGCCGGTGGCGGCTGCGCTATCCCGCAAGACGGGCCGGGCGGTGAAGATCCAGATGTCCCGCACCGAGGTGTTCGAGGGCACCGGTCCGACGTCCGGCGGATACATGCGGGTGAAGATGGGCGTAACCAACGACGGCAAGATCACCGCCGCCGACGTGGCCCTGTACTACGAGGCCGGCGCGTATCCCGGCTCGCCGGTGAACCCCGGCGCGCAGTGTGCACTGTCCTGCTACAACATCGAGAACGGGCGGATTGAAGCGGCCGACGTGGTACTGAACCACCCCAAGACGGCGGCCTACCGCGCCCCCGGTTCCCCGGCGGCGGCCTTCGCCGTGGAGACGGTGGTGGACGAGATCTGCGAAAAGATCGGCATGGACAAGATGGACTTCC
This sequence comes from Dehalococcoidia bacterium, assembly GCA_034428455.1. Taxonomy (GTDB): domain Bacteria; phylum Chloroflexota; class Dehalococcoidia; order Lucifugimonadales; family UBA3495; genus Bin87. Next base: position 17,287 of record DAOUHZ010000139.1, on the reverse strand, counting down.
GGACACTGAACGGCGCCAAGCAGGGCGACCGCCGGGTCACCGGGCCGCAGTTCGGCAGCATCGGCTGGCTGGAGACCGTCCAGGCCGGACGGGAGCACGACCACTGGAATGCACCCATTGATCGCACCCCCGAAGCCGAGGGCAAGAAGGTCGGCCGCGGCGTGGCCGGCGGGTTCTGGTTCAACGGCACCGGCCCGGCCAGCGCCATCGTCAGCGTGCTGGCGGACGGCACGGTGAGCCTGGTGGAAGGCTCGCCGGACATCGGCGGCTCCCGCGCGGTGGCGGCCATGCACGTGGCCGAGGTGCTGGGCCTGGCGGCCGAGGACGTTGCGCCAGCAGTGGGCGACACCAATTCCATCGGGTGGACGTCCATGACGGGCGGCAGCGGCGTGGCCTTCAAGACGGGCTGGGCATCCTACGAGGCGGCCCAGGACGTGAAGCAGCAGATGATCAACCGCGCCGCGCGCATCTGGGACATCGACCCCGAGAACGTGGAGTACGACGCTGGCGTCATTCAGCACAAGTCGGAGCCGGAACTGCGGTTCACCTTCCGCGAACTGGCGTCGCGGCTGAACGGCACCGGCGGCCCCATCGTCGGGCGCGCCAACGTGTCGCCCACCGGCGTGGGCGGGGCCTACGCGCTGCACATCGCCGACGTGGCGGTGGACGAGGATACCGGCAAGGTTGACATCCTGCGCTACACGGCCATCCAGGACGCGGGCACGGCCATCCACCCGTCCTACGTGGAGGGGCAGATCCAGGGCGGCGCGGTGCAGGGCATCGGCTGGGCGCTGAACGAGGAATACTTCTTCAACGACGACGCGCAGATGCAGAACTCCAGCTTCCTGGACTACCGGATGCCCACGGCGCTGGACCTGCCGATGATCGACGCGGTGGTGGTTGAGGTGCCGAATCCCGGGCATCCCTACGGCGTGCGCGGCGTGGGCGAGGTTCCCATCGTGCCGCCCATGGCGGCTATCGCCAACGCCATCCACGATGCCACGGGCGTGCGGATGCAGAACCTGCCCATGAACCCCGGCGCGGTGCTGGAAGCGCTGTGGGATCAGAACGGCGGCTAACTCCGCCGGCGGATACTGTTGGTAAAATGTAGGGGCGGATGATTATCCGCCCCTACGCTGTTGTAACGATGGGAGGTCGTCGTGGATTACCATCCGTTGAAGCTGCTGGACCTGGCCGACCAGGCGATTTCCCTTGGCGACCATGATGGGGGGTCTATTCTGCTGTGGCGCGCCACCGAGGCGGCCCTATGGGAGCTGGCTGACCATTACGGCCAGCCCCACGACAACGAAGACGATTTGGTACGCTTCGTCAAGTGGCTGGACGTTAAGCACAATTGCGGGATTGAGAACTGGCACCTGGTCGGGTTTTTCGCCGCGAGGTCGTTCCAAAGCAACGCGAAGTGGCATTACGAGGACTGGGAGGAGATGCGTTATTCTGTGCCGGGCATCCACCAGTTTGTGAAAACCATCCGTTCGTACCATGAAACTACCCCATGACCTTTCAGCAGCGCGTTAGCGTAATGCGGAAATACCGGGGCCTGGCGGAACGTTTCCTCATGGAAGGCCAAAGCGCTGTCGCGGGTGAAATGCTGTGGGGGGCCGTTCACAACGTCATTCAGGCCATCGGAATACAACACAATCTGCTCGGCGACCGCAACGAAGTGCGGCGCGCCGTCGTGATACATCACCTGATGGACAGCCACGGATATGACATATTTTTGCAAAACCAACTCGGCGCAGTCGGCGAACTGCACGGGCACTTCTACAATCGAAATCTGCCGGAGCGCGACCTGCCGGGGCTGATCCAGACAACGGAGCAATATATCGATAGCCTGCTCATCATCGCCGGGACAACCTGACCGCCACCCGGGCGAGGGAAACCATGACTGCCGCAAATCCCATCCCCGAAAATATCCAGTCCCTGCTCGACTGGGCCGATTTGAGCTTGCTGCGGGGCAAGCACGGCGAGGCGTCAACTTTCTTTTGGAAAGCCACGGAGGCGGCGATAAAGCGGACGGCATCGGCCCGTGGCCACCAGCTGCGTTCGTTGGATTACGACGACGTGGAGCCTTTCATCGACGGATTGGAGCAGAAAACCGGCGTGCCATTGGTCTCGGGCTACCTGAATGCTCTGGAGTTTGAAAGGAACGGCGACGGGGATTTGATGGACCTCGATGACGTGGTGTTTTACGAGCCGGTGATACGCTCGTTCATCGTTCGGTTGCTAGCCGTCCGATGACGCTTGCTCCCGACCACTATGGCCTTTCGCTCCGCTGCCGGCGCAAAGCGGAACAGGAGTTCGCTCAAAACGACCTGCTAACCGCCGCCGAAATGATGTGGGGCGCGGTTGTACATGCCATCAAACATATAGCGCCGCGATACACACCGTCCAGGCTCAACTCCCACCTCGACATAAAACGGGCTGTGCCGTCAATTGATGAGCAACTCCCGGACATAGACTTGCGGGAAGAGTTTGGTAACGCCGAAGCACTGCATCGGTACTTCTACCGAGTTCACTGTGCAGACCATCAGGTCAGAAACAGTTTTCGACGTTGCCAGCGGATGCTGGATGCGTTGCTGGCCTAACCAAAGGAAACCTCAAAATGACAATACCGGAACTTGGCGGATTAGAGCCCGTACCCGTGCGCGAAGCTTGGCCCTCGGAGGCCGACTTCACTACTTGGCTAGCCGAAAATATTGATTTGCTCAGCCGAAAGATCGGCCTAAATCTGAATCTGATTCAAGAAGAGGCTTGGTTAGCGCCATCGTCTGATTGGCAAGGGCGAGTTGATATTCTGGCCAGGGAGGACGGGACCGGTGACTACGTAGTCATCGAAAACCAGATGGAAGAATCGGACAACGACCATTTCGCTGGTCTGTTGCACTATGCGTCGCATAGCGGTTCACGCATTTTGATCCTCGTTGCCGGCAGTATTGGCGACTGTCATCGCCGTACTATGGACTGGCTCAATGAAGGAAATGCGGTACGAATCTACGGTGTGGAGATGAGCGCATGGCGCAACGTCAATTCGATTGAGAGACGACTAGAGTTGGTTGCCGGACCAGACAAACGCTCGGAATGGCTGGCGTTCGAGTATCCCGCTGACAAGCAGAGATACCTCGATTTCTTCCGACCGCTGGTCGCCGAATTGGTGGAGAAGGACATTGCCGATCGCAACATAGCTAGGCCAGCAAATGACCAAGAGTTCCCCAGTGGTTTTGCCGGCATCGACTATCACGTTGGTTTCTGGAGCGGTCCAAGCCTTGACGTGTACCTGTGGATTGCCACGTGGGACACGGACATCAACAAGCAGATTTTCGATGCGCTGCATGAGCAGCGGACGGAAATCGAAGAAGAACTGCCCGGGGTTGGGTGGGGGCGTCGGGATAGTCAGCGGATGTCGGCAATATACCTCCAAAACCCCGGTTCCATCGGAGATTCCAATGAGAAATTGGTCGAGCTTGCGGAGTGGGCATCAGATGTGCTGCCCAAGCTCAAATCGACGATTCAACCCCGATTGGAGAAGATAATGAACGCATTGCAGCCCGACTCCCGGGGGACAACAGAATGAAACTCACTAATCTTATCACCGCCGCGTCCTGGCGGTGGGCGAGCACCTACGCGGACACTTGGCCGCACGAGTATGTGCTGCTCCAAAAGGACGGTGAGCGGGATCTGATGAAGGCGGTATGCCAGCGTATTCTCGACGGGGAGGCGTTCAACGGGTATTTCTTCCGCCGGCCTACGGTTTATCTCTTTGTTGGCGACTACAAGTATTGGTTCATGTCCGATGCTGACACGATCCAGGCGGTACTCTACGACGAGGATGGCGACAGTGAGGTGGTGCTGAACCGGGCGCGGCTGTATCATGACCGCAGAGATTTCTACATCCAGGATGGGGATACCGGAATGCAGGACGACTATCCCGGGCCGCCGTGGTGGATGAAGCGCGACGAATCAAGGAGCGACGACAATGACGACGACTGAACAGCAGACCGGCCAGAAACCCTACGTGGTGCACAGCGTAGGCGACGCCTCAGAGACCATTCAGACGCCCGGAATGACCCGGCTGCCCGCCGTAGTGCCGGGCAAGGGCGACACCACCAAGATCTGGATGGGAAAGGTGACCGCCGCGCCCCGCGAAAAGGGCCCGCCGCATACCCATCTGGAAGCGGAGACCGCCGCCTACGTGCTCAAGGGACATGTCCGCGTGTACTTCGGCGAGAACTTCGAGGAGTGGATCGAGGCCGGGCCTGGGGACTTCATCTTCGTGCCGGCCAACACGCCGCACATCGAGGAGAACCCCTACGACGAGGAGCAGGAAGGCATCCTCTGCCGGGCGCCGGACAACCTGGTGGTGAACCTGTAAACGGCGACTGCGTCGCAATCGTGTGAGGGCAGATTATGATCTGCCCCCGCGATCATAGCCTGACGCGTACCCAGCCTGTCATCGCGAGGAGCGTAGCGACGTGGCGATCTCGTTACCTGAAGGATGCCTCTTACAGCAGCGAGATTGCCACGCTTCGCTCGCAATGACTTTGGATGGGTGGTGGTCACGCATGAGCAATTGACCGAGGTTGCGATTTGGTGAATAATCATGCCGCCGGTTGTCCTTGCCGCTAACCTGGACACACGGCGGGCCGCCAGTCGGCCGCTAAATCGTCAGCCACCATGAGGAGGAAATCATAATGGCGGATGTCAAGGTAGAGATTCGGGGCAACGGCCCGCTGCGGGTCATCGGCGAGATTGAGATTGTCGACCAGAGCGGCAACAACTACACCATCCCCGAGGGGCAGTGGGTATCGTTCTGCCGCTGCGGGCAGTCGGACAACAAGCCCTTCTGCGACGGCACGCACCGCGACTGCGGATTCGAGGCTGCCAGCGAGGCCCGGTAAGCCTCGAACTTCGAAACTTCGGATCACTGCGCCGCCAGCCGCCGGGTCGACCAACCGGCAGCCGGCGGCTTTTGCTATTATGTGCGGGCGACGACATACCGAACCGGAGAAGCGACTGACCAGGGCCGTTCCTCCCTTCGGCACAACCCTATCGTTCAAGGCTAGAGCCCCAGGAGGCGCACCATGGTAACGACGACACCGGCCCGCGCGGCCGCCGAGTTCATTTTCGAGAGCTACAAGACGGTGCAGCCTTTCGAGCGGTTGCCGGCAGACCTGTTCCCCAAAAACCTGGAGGACGCCTACGCCATCCAGAAGGAACTCCACTGCATGCTGTCCAGCCTGTGGGGTCCGCTGGCGGGCTACAAGCTGGCGTACACCACGCCGGTGATGCAGGAGCGGGCCGGCCTGGACCACCCGGTGCTGGGCGGCGTGTTCGAGAAGACCATCCTGCGGTCGCCGGTGGTGCTGAACTTCACCGAGTACGTGAACCTGGGCATCGAGCTGGAGGTGGGTGTCACGCTGGGCAAGGACCTGCCGGCGTCGGGCGCGCCATATACCAGAGAGGCGATTGAGGACGCGGTGGCCGAGATCGCCACGGCCTTTGAGATCGTGGACATGCGAACGCCGGCGGACCTGACCACCGAGGAGCGCACGCTGATGAGCGTGGCGGTCAACATCCTGAACTCCGGCGTGGTGCTGGGCGATCCGGTGACCAACTGGCGGGACGTGGATCTGGTGGGTTGCAAGGGCGTGATGAGCATCAACCACGAACAGGTGGGCGAGGGCTACGGCCGGGACGTGATGGGTCACCCCTTCGAGCCGCTGGTGTGGCTGGCCAACGAGCTGTCGGCGCGGAACCACCCGCTGAAGGCCGGCGACACGGTGATCACCGGGAGCCTGATCCCGCCGACGTCGCTGGGGTTCGCGTCGGAGGGACGCATTTCGATTGAGGGCCTGGGCGAGGCGGTGGTGGTCTGCGCCTAGCGCGGATGCCGAGTAGTTGCGACCCAACATCACGGTTGCGAGGCTTGTCATGACCACCAAACTGCCCGCCAGCGTCGGGAACTGGCGCTTTCCCGACGACGTGCACTACCCCGACTCGGATGATGAGCCATTGCCGGACGGACGTTACCAGGAACCCTACTTCAGCGAAATCGTCGGCACGGTCCGCGAACATTTCAGCGACCGCCCGGACGTGGAGGTGAGCGGCAACACGTTCATCTATTACGAAGAGGGCAACCCGCGGCGGTTCATTTCGCCGGACCTGCACGTGACCCTGGACGTGACCGCAGAGGGGTTCGCGTCCATGGATTACCGCAACACCTACCTGGTCTGGGAAATCGGCAAACCAGCCGACTTCGTGCTGGAAATCGCATCAGAGAGCACCGCCCGGCGCGACGTCACCGAAAAGCGCGTTCTGTACGCGCAGATCGGCTTTGGCGAGTACTGGCGCTTTGATGGCACCGGCGGCGACTTCTATGGCGAACCGCTGGTTGGCGAGTACCTGGGCGCCGACGGTGAATACCATCGGTTTGACGTTGTCCCTGACCATGAGGGGCGTCCCCACGGCTACAGCCCGGCCCTGGGCTTGTGGCTGTATTGGGAAGACGGCCAACTCCGCTTTTACGACCCGGCCACCGGACAATGGCTGCGCACCCGCTCCGAGGAGCGCGCTGGCCGCGAAGCGGCGGAAGCGGCCCAGCAGGTAGCGGAAGCAGCACGGCAAGCGGCGGAGACCAGGGCCGCCGAGCTGGAGGCGGAGCTGATGCGACTGCGCGGCGAGTCAGCCTGACCTGCCCGTCTCAACCCACAGCGCATAAACGGCGCGGCGCGGGAGGCCGGTGGCGGCGACGACCTCGGCCACCGCGTCGTGCCCGCGTTTTCCGTTGGCGCGGTGTTCCGTGAGAGACAGGCGCGCCGTTTCCATTAGTTCATCCTGGCTGGCAGTCTGGGCGGGTTCGTCGAGCGCGACCGGGCCGATGACGATGGTGAACTCGCCGCGTGGCTCGGTGAAGTGGTCGAGGGCGTCGGAGGCAGTCCCGCGCCAGACCTCCTCGTGGAGTTTGGTAAGCTCGCGGCAGACGGCGATGGACGGATCGTTCAGCGCGTCGGCGATATTGGCCAGCGTAGCGCGCAGGCGGTGAGGCGCCTCGAACAGGACGATGGTCTGCTCCGGGCGCGCCGCTTCGATCAAACGCGCGATGCGGTCAGAACGACGGCGAGGCAAGAAACCGAGGAATACGAAACGGTCTGCGGGAAAACCGGCGACGGACAGCGCGGCAGTTACCGCCGACACGCCGGGGATGCTGACAACGATGTGGCCCGTCTCGGCGACGGCGGCGACCAGGCCGGAGCCCGGGTCGCTGACGGCGGGGGATCCGGCGTCGGTGACCAGGGCCACGTCACCCTCGGCCAGCGCGTCCAGCAGGCGGGGCAACTGGCGCCTCCAGTTGTGCTCGTGGCAACTGAGCAGGCGAGGGTGGGCGTCGAGATGGGCCAGCAGGCGACGGGTGACGCGAGTGTCCTCCGCTGCGACCAGCGGCACGGAGGACAGGATGCGGCCGGCGCGGAGGGTCAGGTCCTCCAGGTTGCCGATGGGGGTGCCGATTACGTAGAGGGTGCCCATGCGGGGAGTATAGCCTGCGTTGACCCTGAATTAGCGGCGTCGGTACACTTGGCGACGGTTTGCATTGGCATGTGCGGGAGCTATGGATTATGACCGGAGGAAATGAAAATCGGAAACGTCGCTGGCCGGCGGCACTTCTGGTTGTCTCGCTGCTTCTTGGCGCAACTGCTTGCATCGCTCACGAGCCTGCGGAGCCAACTGAGACTCCCAATCTGGCGGCTACCATCGACGCCGCAGTGGCCGCCGCCACTTCCACCGCAACACCTATTCCTGATACAGCGGCCACTATCGCTGCCGCGGTGGCCGCTGCCATTCCCACTGTGACCCCGACACCCGGTACAGAAGATACCAACGCCTCGGCTGGTCCCTCCATGCCCCCTACTCCCGATGTAGAGGCCACCGTCATCGCCGCAGTGCTTACCGCCACACCTGCTACGGTGCAACCCGCCGCGTGGCCTACGAGCGTGATGCCAGAAGCCCACGCAAAGGCATTGAAAACTGCCCGGGAAGAACTGCGCGCTTTGCAAGCTATACTTGACCAGATTGACCATGGTGAAAACGACAGTTTGCGCCAGCAGGCGGTGCATTCGCTTGCTCGAGTTAATCAGCAGCTAGATTGCGTATTTGGTCAAGATAGCAATCAGCAGGGAGGCGGTGTTGCAGAACAGGAACAAATTCGCATGGCTGAAGGATGTCTCAATCAATTGGGTATGGGTAGCGCGACTATTGCCGGCGCAGAACTCACGGGTTACGCGCACGCCGTGTTTGCCTACCCTGGCGTTGCCTTTGACGAAGCAAACAAGATTAGCGAGGTGGCACTCGCAGGACGGAATCGCGTCATCATGATTCCTGAAATATGGGAATGCTACACATTTGCCTGGGGCAAAGTGCCTTAACCTTCTTTACCGGCCAAGTGCAGATGAGCAAAGCGAGCGGCCGATCAGTCTATCTTGCGTAGCCGATTATCGTGTAACTCGGCTTGCCGGTGGTAGGCCGACGGACGCGGACGCGCAATTTGACAATCTCTCCCAACATATAGTTTATGTCGTCGGCGTCGCGTACTGATGCGGCGACTCTGCCGGAGAGTGTCTCGCCGGTTTCGTAGATCACAAATTCGGCGCGACGGCTTTCGGGCAAATACCCTAGAAAAGAACCGAGGTATTCGCGTTGCTCCATGCGGATATTCGTCGGATTCAGGATGTCCAAACTTTTCCGCACCTGGGCAGTATCCCGAAATCTGAAGCGGTCACCGTTAAACGCGAGCGAGCAGGTCGCTTGATTGTCGGCCACTATCTTTAGAAAGCCGTGCACGTTGGAAAGTACGCGGGGATGAACCGTCGCTATGGTATCGTCCTCGTCGTCATCGGTTGAAGCAGATGTTTTGAGTAGGGTATGCACCTGCGCAATGCCGCGCTCGGTAGGAGAGGGGTCGGGGCCGTCCGTGGGATTGGCTTCCTCAATTTCAAAGCCGAATGAGCCGGTGGCAACGTTGGTGATCAGCAGGCGGTAGTTTTCGCGGTTGCGTATGGGGCCTTTCCCCTTCAACGGCCCCACTAGGCTGGCTCCGGCGGACGCCACAGCCCCCTCATACTTCTCCAGCGCTTGGTGAGCAAAGCCGGCATCAATGCCACGGCTACCCTCCACCGGATCGCCATTGAAGGTGAGATAAGCAGTGGCCGGCCAACGGGCCGGCACGGTAAAAGCGGCCAACTCTGCTGCGATTTTCGCTCGCTCGGACTCCAGGCTCATCCGGCTGATTACCGCATCCCCCGGCATCATCGCCAACAATCTGTCCATTTCGCCCAGCCCTGACCTGAGCCATTCGTAATGCCGCCGGTTCATGATGTAACTTCCTCCCTGCCGGCCGCCTTCATTAGCACAGTTCGGGCATCCGCGTCTTCATTGGCAGATAGGTCGAGCTCCAGATAACCTTTCCACCAATGCTCTCCGTATGGGGGTTCTGCGCGTGTATGCGACAATAAGCTGTTGTAGTACGTGAAATAACTTGCCAAAATGTATGCGTCACGAATGTTTAGATTAATAAATCTGTTGTCTATCATGTACATGATTCTGATATTATCTATGTCAAATACATATGGGAATTGGATTGCCAAATCTGTCTCTGTGTGACCTTTGGGCAAATGATAGCACGTTATCACATCGATATCTTGTGGTTCGCGGTTCTCTATGTGCATTATATCAGTGACGAAACTACCATTCACCCACTGGAATCCTCTCGTCAATCCGGCTTGGTGCAAGGAGGCACGGAAATCCAGAAACCCGGTCAGCAAATCACGTCGTGCCAGCGTGTCTCCAAAACGCTTCACCATGGCAGTTAACGAAACCCGGTATGGAGAACGGTTGCTCGGTGCCCCGGCTTCGTCAAGGTAAGCGGGCAACAAACCTCGGCCATCCCAGTCCGGTATAGAGTCAAGATTGACGTCCATCTTCTGAAAGATCCTCCAACCGCAGCGTAGTTATACTGTCTTTCGGAGCAGCGGCAATCTGGCCGAACTCCTGTTTTCTAGCTCGCGCAGCGCCTGGCGCACGAAATCGTCGGGCAAATTGCGGGCTGTGGCGTAATGGGCGCGTCGCCGTTCGCCGTCGATGGTGACCAAGCATACGGCGTCGCCGGCGGAGCCGCACATCAGCGCCACCGCCTGGCCATAACCGCCACGCCCGTCCACCGCGACGTAACCATCGTCCATGGGATAGACGTCAAAGCGTCGCGGCGATAGGTCGTACATCGCCCTTAGCAGCCGCTTGGCGTTTTCAAAAGCCAACTCGGACGGTTCGACAATGCTTTCTTCCCGCGCGGCGTCAAACACTTCGTCCAGGTCCAGCAGGGCGTCGGCCAATTCGGACTGCCGGGGCGCCGGCGTATCCGACCATTCGTGGGTCTCTACCGGCGCGCTCATCGCAATTACCCTCCATATCCGTGCTGAACCGCTTGTCGGCAACGGCGCAACCGAGACTAATTCAATCCCGGAGGCGCCGTCAAGGAAGATACGCTGACCCCATGCTACAATTCCGGCGGTAGCGAGGTAAGGGCCATGGCATTCAACGAAGCGGACGCGCCGGCCATTGGCCGCGCCATCTACCGCGAAAAGATACACCCTACCCTGGGGCCGGAGCACAAGGGCAAGATCGTGGTCATCGACGTCAAAAGCGGCGACTACGAGATTGCCGACGGGCCCCTAAAGGGGCACCTACAGGCCGTTCGGAAGTTGCGTGAGCGGCGTCCGGATGCTTACACCTGGGACGAATGGGTGGACGTGCCCGTGACCTACCGGGTACATCCCAGCGTAGTGACCAGACCTTTATCCTTATGATCAGGGGTATAGTAGCGCGGAACTCCGACGGCGGGCTGGAGGCCTGGGTGGCCGTATCCTTAATGGACGCGGGTGGTGAACTGCAGCAGTGCGAAGTCATCGTTGATACCGGATTCACCGGCTGGCTCGTCCTTCCGGAGTCCGAAATCCGGCGGCTGGGACTGGTTAGAGCCGGCAGTCAGTACAGCGTCATAGCCAGCGGCAGTGAAGCAGAGTTTGACTACTACGAAACTCGGGTATCGTGGCACGGCCGACTGCATGAAATCGAGGTTTTCCAGTCCATCGACCAGGCCCTGCTGGGCATGGAACTGCTGGAAGGGAGCAGGGTTTCGGTGGATGCCTGGGATGGTGGGAATGTAATCATCGAAGAAGCCCGGCTCTGACCGCCGTCGCATGACCGGCTGCCATATGGTACTGGTCCATATCCGACCACGGGCAGGTCTCGCTCCTGTGATAGCATGGTGGAGCCTCGGAATGGGGTAATTCACGCTGGTCCAGGAGTTTCGTTTTATGCCGGAGTTGAATGGTGGGCATCTGTTCATTCGCTGCCTGAAGCAGGAAGGGGTGCAGAAGGTCTTTACGATTGTCGGGGACACGATACTGCCCCTGGTGGACGCGGCCGCCGATGAGGGCATCGAGTTCATCGACACGCGACACGAGGGTGCGGCGATGCACATGGCCGACGGCTACGCCCGCATCACCGGCCAGCCGGCGGTGGCCCTGTTCACCGGCGGCCCCGGCTTCGCCAATGCCATATCCGGCCTGCCCGCCATCTACACCTCCGAAAGCCCGGTGATCTTCGTGGCCGGCTGCGCCGAGTTGCCGGAGAAGGGCCAGGCGACCTTCCAGGAAATCGACCAGGTGGCCATGGCCGCGCCGGTTTCGAAGGGCTCGTGGATGATCCACGACAAGAACCGCATTCCTGAGTTCGTGGCGACGGCCTTCCGCACCGCCATGAGCGGCCGGCCCGGGCCGGTTCACCTGACCCTGCCCATCGACTTGCAAGAAGCTCCCATCAGCGAGGAAGACCTGCCCCCGTTCCTGCCCCAGGAGTACCGCAACATGGGGCGCTCCCAGGGCGACCCAAAGCTGATTGAACAGGCCGCGAACCTGCTGGCGAACGCGCAGCGGCCGGTGATCGTCGTAGGCAATCCGGCCCGCTACTCCGTGGAGCCTGCCCAGTTGGAGGGGCTGGCGGAGGCAACGGGCGCGCCCATCTTCACCGTGGAGCAGGCGCGGGGTCTGATCGACGACCTGCATCCCCTGTGCTTTGGCTACGCTGACGGCGCGCTGAACCGGACCGCCCGCAAGTTCCGCGAGGCCGACGTGGTCCTGCTGCTGGGCAAGCGGCTGGACCATCGCTATCGCTACGGGGGCATCTTCGACGCCGACGCTAAGCTGATCCAGGCCGATCCGTCAGAGGCAGAGATCGGCCGCAACCGGGGCGTGGCCGTGGGACTGCTGGGCGACCTGGGGGCCATCGTGGATCAGATTACCGCGGAGGCGAGGCACAACGGCAACCTGGGGCCCTGGATCAGCGAGCTGAAGCAGGAGCAGGAGGCCTGGCTGGACAGCCTGCGCAGCAACGTCGCTAATGAGGCGCCGATGCACCCGCTGGACGTGTACACGCGCATCGAGCACCTGGTGGACGAGGACACGTTCATCATCTTGGACGGAGGCGACTACGTGCAGTGGGGCCGGTGCTACCTGCCGGCCCGTTCTCCGGGGCACTTCATGCGTCTGGGACCGCTGAGCCATCTGGGCGGAGCCATTCCCTACGCCATGGCGGCCAAGCTGGCCTACCCCGACAGCAAGGTGCTGGCGTTCATGGGCGACGGCTCCTTCGGGTTTTACTCCATGGAGTACGACACCTGCATCCGGCACAACCTGAACATCACGGGCATCATGGGCAACGACGGCAACTGGGGCATCGACCGCACCTTCCAGCTGGCCTACTTCGGGCGAGACGTGGGAACCGCGCTGCGTCCGGGTGTGCGCTACGACCAGGTGGTGGAAGGCATCGGCGGCTACGCGGAACTGGTGGAGCAGCCGGACGACGTTGCACCGGCGGTGGAGCGGGCCATCAACTCCGGCCGGCCGTCGCTGGTGAACATAACGGTCAAGTCGGGAGCCAGCCCGCTGGCCGACGCGATGATCGCACGGCGTACGGGAGGGTAGCGACCAATTGCATCGCATCAGGCCGTTGTGCGTTGACAACGTACAGTGATACGCAACTTCCGACACAACGGCCTGCGCCGCTTCTGGGAGCGCGGGGAGCGACGGCGCGTTCCATCGGAATATACTGTAAAAATACAGCGTATTTTGGACAGCCTGGACGAAGCGATGATGCCGGATGATATGAACCGTCAGGGATTTGGGCTGCACCGACTGACCGGCGACCGCGCCGGGTATTGGGCGGTAACCGTTTCCGCCAACTGGCGCATAGTATTTCGATTTCAAGAGGGCGATGTGTGTGACGTGGATTTGATCGATTACCACTAGGGGGCTGTGAAATGTCGATGAGAAACGCCGCTCACCCAGGCAAGGGTATTTTGCACGATGACATCGAGCCGTTGGGAGTAAGCGTTGCGGAAGCCGCTCGGCATATCGGTGTCAGTTGTGAGGAGTTGAACGACGTGGTGAACGGCAAGGCGCCCGTTTCGCCCGAAATGTCCATCCGGCTATACAAGGCATTTGGCGCCAGCGTCTCGATACGCCGCCGATTGCAGGCATCTTATGACCTTGCCCAGGTTTTTCACAGCGGCCACGGCATAAAGGTCAAGCGCCTGGGGAACCCCTTGGGTGAAATCGGCTTGCCAACGTCCAGCTCGCTCCATCCCGGCCAGGTGTTACTCCACGAATGTTTGGAACCGATGGGCCTCACCGTCGCCGAGGCCGCCGAGCATCTGGGCGTCAGCTATGAAGAACTGGATGACCTGGTGAACTGCTGCGCGTCCCTGACGCCGGAGATGATTATCCGCATCGACCAGGCTTTCGGCGGCAACCCGCAGAAATGGTCGGCTCTCCAGGCCAACTACGACGTCGCCAAAGTGGCCATGGAGCGCGCCCACGAAATCAAGGTGCGTCGGCTCTGGCGGCAAGACCCGGTCACCCACGAACCCATCCTGCTGGACACGTCAGGCGTGGAAGCGACAAACGCGACGGCTGACGGCGAAAACCTCGTCAAGTAACCGGATCACTCAAACCAAGGAGGCGCGTTATGCAGTTCGGAATCTTTACCATCGTCCCCTATCACCAGGACTTCACGCCGCCGCAGGCGTTGAACGACGCGCTGGAGCAGATCCGGTTCGCCGACGAGGCGGGGTTGGACGAGGCGTGGCTGGGCGAGCACCGCTTCTCGCGTCACGGGCTGCTGTCGGGCATCTGGTCGTTCCTGGGCGCGGTGGCCGGGAGCACGAAGCAGATCCGCATCGGCACCGCGGTGATCGTGCTGCCGCTGCACAATCCCGTGCTGGTGGCCGAGGAAGTGGCGATGCTGGACGTGATCAGCGGCGGCCGCATCAACTTCGGCATCGGGGCCGGCTACCAGCAGCAGGAGTTCGACGGCGTGGGCGTGGACATCGACACCAGCCGCGACCGGTTCCAGGAAGCTGTCGACGTGATGATCAAGGCGTGGACGGAGGAGACGCTGACCTTCCACGGCACGTACACCAACGTCGACGACGTGTGGGTGCTGCCCAAGCCGGTGCAGAAGCCGTATCCGCCGCTGTTCCAGGCGGTGAGCACCAGCCCGGCCAGCATCGACTTCGCCGCCAGCCGGAACATCCAGGTGATTACCGGCGGGCCGACGGACATCCTGGGCCAGGCGCCGCAGGTCATCCAGCTGTGGCGGGAGAAGATGGACGAGTACGGCCATCCCCACGCGCACCTGGACCCGCCGATGTCCAAGTCGATCTACGTCGCGCCGACCATGGAAGAGGCGGAGCGGGATCCCATCGGTCTGGAGGACTTCTCGTCCCGCGTATTGCGCTCCATCGGCAGCAACGGCGCGCCCATCGGGATGCCCATGGACCGGAACGGCCACATCGCCAAGGGCTACGAGCACTGGGCCAATCGCCAGGCGGACCGGGACCGCCGCGACGACGTTGGCCACGCCGGCCTGCCGCCGCTGCGCGGGACGCCGGAAGTGGTCGCCGAGCGGTTGAAGGAAGTGCAGGCGGCGGGGATCAACCACGTCTTCGGCAACTTCGGGTTCGCCGGCCTGCCGCACCACAAGGTGATGCGCTCCATCGAGCTGTTCGCCACGGAGGTGATGCCGCACTTCCAGGAGGCGGCGGTGGCATAAGGTTCGGCTGCCCGCTCTCAACTCGTTGGAAGGTTTCGGACGGAGGATCGCAATGTCTCGCTCGGACCGGTCGATCCCCGTCCGTTATGCTATTGGTTGATTGCCATGACCATCAAGACACCCTACGCGCCGTCAGACGGCGTTAAAATTCCAAACCTTGACCCGTTCTTCGGACCGGATGCGCCGCCGCTGCCGGATCCGGAACCAATGCCGGACGCCATGCAGCAGAACCCGCACATCCTCTACGTGATGCAGATCCTGGTCGACCTGCTCACCGACCGCCTGGACACCTTCGCCGATACCAATACCATCGTCTACTACGACCCCACCAACCGTAACCGCCGGCTGCAGCCGGATGTGTACGTGGCGTTCGATGTGGACGCCCAAGCCATCCGGCGACGCAACGGCTACCTGATCTGGGAAGTTGGCAAGCCGCCGGACTTCGTGCTGGAGGTGGCGTCGGAAACGACAGCGACCAACGACACCGGCAACAAGCGTGCCTTGTACGCGAATATGGGCGTGACCGAGTACTGGCGGTTTGACGCCAGCGGCGGGACCATGTACGGCGCGGCGTTGGTGGGCGAGTACCTGGAACAGGGCGTTTACCGCGAGTTTCCGGTTTATACAACCGCTGACGGCGTGATATGGGCGTACAGTCCCCTATTGCGGCTCAACCTGCGCTGGAATGATGTCGAGATTGAACTACAGGATCCGGACACCGGGGAGATCCTGCTGGACCGACGCGGCGTGCGCCTAGCGATGGAGGCCGCAGTGGAGGGGGAGAGGCAGGCGCGGCTGGCAGCGGAGCGAGAGTTGGAAGAGTACCGTGAACTGGTGCGTCAACTGCGCGAGAACGGCCGAACTCAAGGATAGAAAGCGGTATCACCTGTTCTCTGTCAAAGCCTCCCGCAGGCGGCGGATGATGGTGTCGATCTCGTCCTCGGTCACGTTGAGCGGGTCTACCATCAGCTCGTCCGGGGCGCGGAGCTGCTGGAGGTAGATGGGCGGGTCGCCCTGTTGCAGTGCGGCGGCGACCTGCTGCGCGGAGGGGCCGGACCAGTCTCCGCCCAGGCGCAGCACGGCGTTGGGGAGCAGGTAATCGATGCCGTCGTGCTCCAGGGTAATGTTGAGACCGGGGACCTCGATCAGGCTGTCCACCACCCGCTGGGCCATGCTGCGATACGACGCCATTTCGGCCTCTTCGTCCTCCTCCACGAACATGGACAGAGCGGTGACCAGGCCGACGATTTCCTCCTTGGCGACCTTTGCCGAGCGGCCGATGAATTGCGCGGGGCTGGCGTTGGCCAGGGCGGCGTCGATGAGGTCGGCGCGGCCGCAGAGGATGCCGGTTCCCTGGGGGCCGCGCACGCCCTTGCCGCCGCTGAAAATCACCATGTCGGCGCCGTCGCGCAGGTAGCGCTGGAGGTTGGCCCGCGGCGGCAGCATGGACGCGGCGTCCACGATGACTGGCACGTCGTGGGCGTGGGCGATCTCGCAGACCTGCGCCAGGGGCATCACCCGTTTGCTGGTGAACGGCGCGCACAGGTAGGCGACGGCGGCGGTGCGCTCGTTGATCGCCCCTTCCAGCTCCCAGGGGTGGTTGAACAGGTAGTTGCCGATCTCAACGATCTTTGCGCCGGCGGCACGGTAGGCGTGATCGTAGGGGAAGCGGTGCGTCGTCTGCATGATGATCTCGTTCTTCATGCCGTCGGTTTCGGGCAGACGCTGCATCTTGACCGGGTCGCTGCCGGCGATGCACGCCGCCGCCTGGAGGAGCAGGCCGCCGGCGGCGCCACTGCTGACCATGGCGGCCTCGGATCCGACAAGGCGGGCGATCTCCTCGCCGGCCTTGCGGTTCAGATCGTCGATGTTGACCATTACCCGTGCGGTGCCGGCCATCTGCTCCAGTACCTCCGGGCGGGTGCGGGAGCCGCCCAGGCGCGTGACTGAGCCGGAAGCGTTGATGATGGGGGTGACGCCCAAGCTGCGGTAGACCTGTTCTGCGTCCGAGATGTTCTGCTGGGTCATGGAGCGCTCCTGGAATCAATCGTCATTCCGGTACAGGGCCGGAATGACGGGATAAGTGGGGATAACGGATTATAACAAG
>DAOUHZ010000138.1:0-32468 GCA_034428455.1 Dehalococcoidia bacterium | reverse complement strand
TAGCTATTGTTTCAAAGTTGCAACATGGGCAATGGCCGTCAGGCGCGGCGCAGCTGCGGGGCCGCCATGGCGAGCAGCGCAACCAGCACGATGCCGGTCAAACCCACGACCTGGGCCGCGGCCGGAGCGCCCCATCCACCGGCGATGGCGCCGGCCGCCACGCTGCCGAAGCTGTAGGCCAGGATCGCGAAGGACCGCAGGCTCATCACCCGACCGCGGAACTGGGAGTCGGTGGTGCGGAGCAACAGCGTCAAGATCAGGACCTGGGTGGAGGCGAAGGACATTCCCACCAGCGCGAAGATCGCCATCGACAGGTAGAAGGATGTCGACAACGAAAAGAGCAGTATCGTGCCGTGCCAGGAAAACACCGCCAGGATGAGCAGCAACCCGGGGCGGCGCAGGTTCGGCAACATGGTGAAACCCAAGGATCCGCTGAGGGCCCCGCTCCCGAAGGCGAACAACAGCAGTCCCAATCCGGCGGAGTCGCTGCCCAATACGTCCCGGGCGAAGATCGGCGCCAGGCCGGTATGCACCGTCCAGCCGGCCAGATTGATGATGACCGCAACCGCCAGGACGGCCCACAGTACCTGGTTGCCGGCGACGTACCGCAATCCACCCAGCACGGTGCCGAGCACGCGCTCCGGAGCACGGACGACACTGGTCTCGGGCCGGCGGATTCCCAGGGCTACGCAGCCACTGACCAGGTAAAGGCAGGCGATTGCCGTGTACGCGCCCTGCGGCCCCAGCCCTTTAAATAGATAGCCACCAATCACCGGGCCGCAGAGCATGGCGATGTTCATGGCCACGGTGTTGAACGCGGCGCCGTGTCCCAGCTGATCGGTGCGCAGGGTGTCAGCCACCAGGGACTGCGCCACCGGCATCTGGCAGAGGCGGACGACCCCCATGACCAGCGTGATGGCAAAAATGTGCCAGACCTCAAGCTTACCCGTGAGGATCAGGCCCAGCATCAGCGCGCCCATGGCGCCCATGATGAATTCGACGGAGGCAAGCAGGCGATTGCGCGGCAACCGGTCCGCGATTGCGCCGGTGAACAGAGCCAGGAAGTTCAGCGCCATCCGCGCGGCGGCGATGGCTCCGACCAGGAAGGGCGAGTCGGTGAGGGTGAGGACGAACCAGCCCAGCACCGCGGACTCCATCTGGGTGCCGACGCCCACCAGGGCGGTAGACCCCCAGACGAAGGCGAAGTCGCGGTTCCGAAAAACGCCCAGCGGGGAGGAAGCGCGATTTAAGGTGGCTGTTACTCTCATCCCTGATCCGAGCCAAGGCTACGTGCCTCGGACGTGAGAATCGCGGCTAGCCAACACAAATCGCCTGGGCTTGTTGTCACTCGACTTCTCCCTGGCCTCCGGCACATTGAGTGCCGGATGATAACATGCGTCAGGATGTGGCGTTCCTCGTGCGGATTGGCGGTGTGCGGCAAGTACGTGATAGTCTGCTGACCGCCGCCCATACGATGCCACCGGCTATCGGATCAGTGACTACCAAGCAACGAAACGCGCCCGTGATGCCAACCGCCGCCGATGTGATGCGGCAGGCTTCGGACCTGTTGCCGGTTCTAAAGGAACGCGCCGCCCTCACCGAGGAGTTGCGCCGGCTGCCCGAAGAAACCGTGGCCGACCTGCTGGCGTCCGGTTTGTATCGCATCGGCGTGCCGGTACGATATGGCGGATTGGATGTGGATTACGCGCTGCTGTTGGACGTTGCCGCCGAACTGGGACGGGCGTGTCCGGCGACGGCGTGGTGCTACGGATTGTGGGGCGCCCATGCGTGGCTGGTGGGATACTGGCCGGAGCCCGCGCAGGAAGAGGTGTTCGGGTCGAACCCGGACGCGCTGTGCTCCAGCTCGCTGAACGTGGGCCGATCCGTCTGCACGCCCGTGGATGGCGGGTACCGGCTCTCAGGGCGATGGGAGTTTTCCAGCGGATGCGACGCGGCCAGTTGGGTGATGCTGGGAGTGCCAGGAATCGGCGAGCGAAACTGGGCTCTGGTACCGCGGGGCGACTACGAGATTGTAGACACCTGGTTTGTGTCTGGACCGCGGGGAAGCGGCAGCAAGGACATAGTGGTGGACGACATCTTCATCCCATCGCACCGCATTCTGGACGTTACCACGGCTGGCGACGGCGACTGGACCGGCTGGGAACTGCACGGCCAGAGCAGGTACCGGGTGCCGATACCGGCGCTCCTCGGCTGGGATCTGGTGGCGCCGATGCTGGGCATCGCCCAGGGAATGCTGGACGAGTTTATCGCCAAGACGGCGGGAACCTCGGGCGCAGCCAAGTCGGCGGACGCGGCGGCGGTGCACATTCGCGTGTCCCAAGCCGCGGCGGAGATCGACGCCGGCAGGGCCCTGATGACCCGCGACGTGCGGGAGGCGTTGGACCGGGCGGATGCCGGCGGAGGCTTCACCACGCTGGAGCGGGCGAAGTACCGTCGGGATAAAGCCTACGTGACCCAGCTTTGCCTGCAAGCCGTGAACCGGATTTTCGACATCAGCGGCGGCCACGGCCTTTTCGAGTCCGACCCGTTGCAGCGGTTCCACCGGGACGCCCACGCCGTGGCCCACCGCGACACGCTCATTATGGACCTGGGCGGGCAGGAGTACGGACGGGTGGTGTTGGGGCTGGACGCCGAGGGTAGAATCTAGGAACTGATTATGGTGAGTTTCCGACCGAATTGAATCGAAGGAGTTGATATGGCGATCCAGCAAACGATACACAATCTGGAACAGGGAGACGTGAACCTGCCCGATACGGGGCGACCGGTGGTCCGCTCCAACGAGGGCGTGATTTCGTCGGGACATTACCTGACGTCGATGGCTGGAATGCGGATACTGCTGGCCGGCGGCAATGCCTTCGACGCCATGGTGGCGGCCAGCCTGGCGGCCGCGGTGGTGGAGCCCATCGCGTCGTACTCGCTGGCCGCCGAGGGCGTGTTCATGCTGTTCGACTCCGACAGTGGCGATCTGACGTCACTGTCGGGACAGGGCGGCGCGCCGGCAGCGGCCACGGCAGAGTTCTATCGCTCACGGGGGCACGAACGCATCCCCACCGGGCCGGGCAAGGACGCGCCGCTGTCGTTCACCCAGCCGGGTATCGTGGATGCCTTCATCAACATGCTGGAGCGGTACGGCACGATGTCGTTTGCCGAAGTTGTGGAGCCGGCCATCCGCTATGCCGAGGACGGCATACCGCACTATGAATACATGCTGGAGCGGCTGCGGTCGGAGACGGGCCAGGAGCAGTTCGACAACTTCCCGCCCGGTGGCTGGGAGGTGTTTTATGAGAACCGGGAGGTTCCGGCTCCGGGCACGCTGATGCGGCAACCGGGCCTGGCTAACACGTTGAAGGCCATGAGGGAGGCATCGACGACGGCGTCCGGCTCGCGCGCGGAGAGCCTAAAGGCGGCGCGCAGCGCTTTCTACGAAGGACCGACTGCGGAGTTGATCGTCGAGGAATCGCGGAAGGTCGGCGGCATCCTTGAGATGGAGGACCTGTCCGGATACCACGCCCAATTCTGCGAACCGGTGAGCACCACCTTCCACGGCCACGAGGTGTGGGGTCAGGACTCCTGGACGCAGGGGCCGATGCTGATGCAGGCGCTGAACATCCTGGAGAACTTTGACCTCAAGGCCATGGGCCACAACAGCCCGGCGTACATCCACACGGTGGCAGAGGCGCTGAAACTCTGCTTCGGCGACCGGGAGGCCTTCTACGGAGACCCTGATTTCGCTACGGTGCCCATGGACGGCCTGCTGTCCAAGGAGTACGCCGCCATCCGCGCCGGGGAAATCGATCCCGAGGGCGCCTACCCTGAGCAGCGACCGGCCGGCGACCCCTGGCGCTTCTCCAGGAAGACCGGACGCACCGCGCCGCAGGTCATGGCCGCGGCCATCGGGCCGGACACTTCAGCCGACGACGGCACCACGCACGTGTCCGTGCTGGACCGGCATGGCAACCTGGTTTGCGGCACCATCAGCGGCGGGTCGTTCTCCAAGTCGGTGTTCTTCCCCGAACTGGGCGCCTGCCTGAGCACGCGGATCGAGATGTTCAACTGCGAACCGGGCCACCCCAACGTGGTGGAGCCGGGCAAGCGGCCGCGCACGACGCTGGTGAACTACATCGTGGCGAAGGACGGCAAGCCGGTGATGACCGTAGGCTGCCCCGGCGGCGACAACCAGGTGCAGGGCAACCTACAGTTGATCCTGAACTCGCTGGTGTTCGGCATGGATCCGCAGCAGGCGGTGGAGGCACCGCGGTTCGCCACCTCCAGCAACGTGAACTCCTTCTACCCCCACGTGTACTACCCGGGGCAGCTGGATCTGGAGGACGGGTTCCCCGAATCCACCGAGGGCACGCTGAAGGCGCTGGGTCACAGGATCCACCACACGGCCAACTGCGGGTTGGGTGCGACGGTGTCAGTGCGCGACCCCGAGACTGGCTCGCTCAGCACCGGGGCCGACCCGCGCCGGGCGTGCTACGCGCTGGCGCTGTAGGAGGCGAGCCACAGTTTGCGTAGGATTCAATGAAGGCGAGGTTGCCGCCTCCAGGCTGACAGCGCCAGCGCGCCAACCGGAGCAAAAATGAAAACCTGGATAGTATTTGGCATCATCGGCGTTGTGGCTTTGATTGCCGTCAGCACCGTGGGCACTCTCGCCTACCGTTGGGCGGTGGCGCCGGCTCGGGGCGCCGTTGAAGAGCGTGAAATCATCAACCGGGGCCAATTCCGCATCCAAGCCTACGAGCAGTTCTATCGCTGGCAGGAAGAGCTCGACGCCATCCGGGTAAAGCTCGATGGCTATCCCGCATCCGGCCTCGACCGTCGGGAACAGACTGAATGCCGTGGCCTGCTCGCCCGTTACGCCGACATCGTAGCCAAGTACAACGCGGCGTCCCGCGCTGAACGCACCCAGGGCAAATGGCAAGACCCGGATCTGCCGGAAACGCTGTCGAACGAACCCATCAGGAGCTGTGGATCATGAAATCCGTACCCATTGCTGCCATCAGCATCCTCATGGCGACATTGGCGTTGGCGGCCTGCACAACCACTACTCCCAGCGACACCCAACTTTCGCGTCAGGCGCAGCAGGAAGCGTCGGGGCGGGCTTTCACCGCCATCCCGCCCTACATTCCCACCGAGTACACCGCCCGAGAGGATATCAACTGGTATCTGCAAGAGACCGAAGGCCGCCACACGTGGTACGTGTACGCGCTCTCGTTCACCGGGGAACCGCTATTTTACATCGTGAGCGACATGAAGCCGCGCAACATTTGCGTCTCGATCACCGCCCCGGACCGCGTCGCCGGCAGTTCAACGGGCTATGCCGTTCGCAGCGCGCCGGCGCTGGACGGCGTTTATTACGGAGGCGCCGCCTGCAACGCTTACTATATGCGCGACGCCACGACCGGCGGATTCATCGAGCTCGCCGGCGACACTTTCTCACTGGTCAGCTCCAAAACGCCGCTGTTTCTGGAGACCGACATCCGACGCTTGGAGCCAGGCGAAGCCAATTAAGCTTCCCAGCGATGACAAATCGGTAGGTGTAAGGCTTCCGGGACCGGCAATCAGTCCCGGAAGTCGTTTTCGTAGAGTTGGCGCAACCGTTCCAGGCGCTCCGGCGAGATGGGCGGCAGGTCGACGCAGGCGGCGGTCTCTTCGGCTTCCGCCCGGTTCTTGACGCCGGGAACGGTGGTGTGGATGTCGGGGTTCATCAGGCAGAAGACCATGGCCGCCTGGGACATGGTTTGGATGGGGCCGTCCAGCAGGAATCTCAATTTCTGCACGCTGTCCAGGTCCTTCTGCATCAACGTGTCGCCCGGCCGTGGCGGGCGGTCCAGGGCGTCGGTCAGCGCGCCGGCGGCGTGGGAGCGGATGCCAATGACGCCCATGTCCAGGCTGCGCGCCAGCGGGATGATCTGCCCGTTGTCGTGCTGGCTGAAACCCGGGGGTGGCGGTTCCATCGCAGTGCGGTTCAGCAGGTTGTAGTAAGCCAGCACCGTGTCGTATTCGTTGGCCTCCAGGATACGGCGCATCGTCGGCACGTGGTGGTCCATGGCGGACAGGCCGATGAACCGGGTCTTGCCGGCCTGTTGGACGGCCCGGTAGGCGTCCAGCACCGGGCCCAGGACGTCGTCGGCCGTCAGCGAGTCGGGCGCTTCGCCCCGTTGTTCGGTGAAGCGGTTGTGCACGTGGAGCACGTCCACCGAGTCGCGGCGCAGTCGCCGCAGACTGATTTCAACCGACCGCTGAACCGCCCCCGCCACGTCGTCCATCTCATCGGCGCGGAGCCGAACCTTGGTGGCGACCACCACCGGCTCGGTGCGACCCTCCAGCGCCTGGCCCAGGGCCTCCTCGGCTTTGCCATCGCCGTAGGACGGGGCAACGTCGAAGAAGGTGATGCCAAGGTTCAGGGCCCGGTGGACAGAGGCGATGGCCTCCGCCTCCGTTGTGGTTCCCCAGACCTGGCCGATGCCGCCGCCGCCAAAGCCGGCTCGGGAGACAGTGAGGCCGGTGCGGCCGAGTTGCGTGTACTGCATGGTTAGCTGTGCTCTCCTTCAGCCAGCTGGAAGTAGATGCCGTGGGAGCTGGCCGGCTCGATGCTGGCGGTCAGGTATCCGAATGGGCTGGCGGACGGGCCGTCGCCGCGCATCTCGTTGCCGTTGGCCTGCAAGTCGTTGAACAGCTGGCCGATGCCGTCCACGCCCCAGGCCACGTGCATGACTCCCGGGCCGGACTCGCGCAGCTGGCGGGCCGTGGGCGTGTCGTCGTGCAGCGGCTCAAAGAAGTCGACGAGGGTTTCGCCGATCTGGTAGAGAATGGACTTGAACCCGCGCTCGGTGAACTCGTCGCGGCGGATGGGGGTCAGGGAGAAGTTGCGTTCGATGTAGGCGGCCATGTCGTCGACGTTCTCCACGACATAGGTTACGTGATGCACTTTGTTCAGCATGATCGACCTCCGCGCTTTTGGATCGGGGCTGTTAGACTTGAGCGCAGCCTATTGGTTTTCGAGCCAGCATTCAACCCTCGCGAGGATGGGATATGAGCGACCACAAGATTTTTGAACTGGGCGACGTTGACTTGCAGTGCGGCCTGCGGCTGCGGGGAGCCCGGCTGGCGTACCAAACCTACGGGGAGCTGAACGCCCGGAAGGACAACGTGATCGTGTTTCCAACCTTCTTTGGCTCGCAGCACCCGGCCAACGAGCCGATGATCGGGCCTGGGATGGCGCTGGACCCGGCGCGGTACTTCATCATCATCCCCAACCTGTTCGGCAACGGGTTGTCGTCGTCGCCCAGCAACACGCCGGCGCCCTACGGACGGGCGCGGTTCCCCCGGGTGACCTACTACGACAACATCGGGTTCCAGCATCGGCTGGTAACCGAGCAGTTCGGCGTCGAGCGGATCGCTCTGGTGTGCGGGTTCTCCATGGGCGCGCAGCAGACCTTTCACTGGGGCGCGCTGTATCCCGATATGGTGGAGCGCATCGCGCCGTGGTGTGGCTCGGCGAAAACGGCGCGGCACAACTTCGTCTTCCTGGAGGGCGTGAAGGCCGCCTTGTGCGCCGACGACGCCTGGAACAACGGCTGGTACGATACCCCGCCGGCCAAGGGATTGCGGGCGATGGCCAGGGTGTACGCGGGCTGGGCGCCGTCGCAGGCGTTCTACCGGGAGAAGGTGTACCTAGACATCGGGCATTCTTCGCTGGAGGACTATCTGATCACGTCCTGGGAAGGGCGATACCTGCAACAGGACGCCAACAACATCCTGGCGATGGTTGCCACGTGGCAGGCCGGCGACATCAGCGACAACCCGCTGTACGGCGGCGATTTCGCCAAGGCCCTGGGTTCCATCAAGGCCAAGGCGTTTGTGATGCCCTCGCGAACCGACCAGTACTTCCCACCGGAGGACAACGAGATCGAGGTGTCGATGATGCCCAACGCGGAACTGCGCGTCATCGAGACCATCTGGGGCCACACCGGGGGCGGCCCGGGTCGCAACCCGTCGGATACCGGGTTCATCGACGCGCAACTGAAGGAACTGCTGGCTAGCTGAGGCTGCACGGTTTCCGCTCGGATGCAGCCCTGGCGAATGGAACAAACGGGGAGCAAACATGGTGCGACTGACGATGCCAAGGATTCGGGCCGGAACTTCCGGTAGCGGGACGAATTATCGTTTGGAAGAGACGTACTTGAAACGAGAAACTCCTCGCTTATATGGAGAATCTGCACAATGTCTGGCGGACGCCGCTCGCTATTGGGGTTTGATCACTAACCCGAAGGAGCACGAGTTCGACCATGGGGTACACCGTGAACATGCCGCTACAGCCTGGGAGAAAGCATCCGAAGGACTTGCGTATATGACGATGGCCCGCCAATGTCATCGATATTTGCGGGAACACACGGATGAGGTTCATGTGCCGGAAGGGATGCGTGTATACCCGCGCGCTCTATTTCAGCAAATGCTTAAGTCAATGCTGATCGTGCACTCGCGTACACCGGTGCCGACGCCCCAAAATGCCGCTACGCTGCGGGGGATGGCACGTAATCTGGCAGAGCAGAC
Organism: Dehalococcoidia bacterium; assembly: GCA_034428455.1. Classification (GTDB taxonomy): domain Bacteria; phylum Chloroflexota; class Dehalococcoidia; order Lucifugimonadales; family UBA3495; genus Bin87. Next base: position 23,888 of record DAOUHZ010000138.1, on the reverse strand, counting down.
TCATGCAGTTGCCGTTTTATTGGGACGGGGAAATTACGCCGTAGAACCATTGCCTCCGGTCGAGTGACCGAATCCCCAACCGAGCGCAGCAGCGTGAGGACTGAAGCAGAGCGATCAAAGTGCGTGTTGATCACGACCAGTGGGGGACCGAATTCTTCTCCGGCTTGTGCCTTGAATATGTCCGGCAGGCCCGCGACGCGGAGCAGACCCGGACCGAGTTAGGGTTCATCCAGGATGCCATGGGTCTGCCGACGCGGGCCAGGGTGCTCGATGTTCCGTGTGGCAGCGGCCGCCTGGCGCTGGAGATGGCCGCGTGGGGATACCAGGTGACCGGAATCGACCAGAGCGAGGAGTTGATCGAGGTTGCGAAACGTGGGGCAGTGGACCGCTGCCTTGAAGTCGATTTGCGCCAGGGTGATATGCGGAGCCTGCCCGAGGACGGATCGTACGACGGCGCGGTGTGCTTCTGGAATAGCTTTGGCTACTTTGACGATCCCGGAAACCTGGAGTTCCTGCGCTCGGTTTCCCGCAGCCTGAAGCTGGGCGGTCGGCTGGCCCTGGACACGCCGCTGCTGGAAACGATGCTGCACAGCGTCGCCGACGAACCGCGAATCTGGATGGAGGCTGGAGACCTGTTGGCCCTCGAGGAGCGGTGGTTCGAGCACGAGACGGGGCGTTTGGAATCTACCTGGACTTTCATTCGCGACGGCCAGCGTGAAATCCGCGACATGTCGATGCGGCTGTACACCTACCGCGAGTTGATCGCGATGCTGGAGCAGGTCGGTTTCGGGTTGCACCAAGCATACGGCGACCTGGATCTGACGCCCTTCGAGTTGGGCGCGCAGTGGCTGTACCTGGTGACGACGAAGGTGGAGGAGAGGCAGGCCTGACCGGTTCGCTTTGATGTGATGCTTACCGCTCTATTTGGTACGATGTACTTATGCTATGGACGGGGACTGCATTATCCTGTCCAAACCACGAGACCCGATCTTGATGCAATGGATTGAAAGGACATTGAAAAGCCCCGCGATTGTGGTTGGTATCGCAGGGTTCGTCATAGCTGCCATGGTTTTTCTGGTGCGGCTGGATAACGACGTCCGTCATCTTCAGAACGATGTGCGTCATCTTCAACACGATGTGGCCGGCCTGCAAACGAGCGTCTCGGAACTGCAAGTCAGCGTCGGTGAAGTAAAAGCCAACCAGCAGCGGATCCTTGATTCCCTGGAGAACATCGAGGTGGCGTTGGGCAACCATGTTCATGATGCCGACGGCACGGTGAGGTTTGCGCTGCCGTCAAATTAGCCTTCCGACCTAACCCAACTGAAGTAGTCCGTTCAGGTTGGCAACCTGAACGGCTTTTTTGATTGGCCGCCGCAGGTTGATGCCAAGCCCGGTCGAGGCGCAGGCGGCGGTGACGGCCGTGAGATACGGGCGATAAGCAGGGGCGACGAGTGCGTCGCCCCTGCTGTCTCTGCGTGTTTAGGTTTGAGGGTCTAGGCCAGAGAACCCATCGGATCCCACGGGGGCAGGACGATGGGTTCCAGGTTCAGGGCGTCCTGGAGTTCCTGGGGGAGGTAGCTCTTCGGCGCGGCGATCTCGAACATGTACTCGGCGAACCAGGAGTCGTTCATCAGGAAGAAGCCCTTCTGACCGACCTTGTCGTCCCAGCTGTTTTCCACGCGCCAGCGGCGGGGCTTGCCGTCCACCACGTCCACGCCGGTGAACAGCATGGCATGGGTCATGGCGGTCTGGTGGTACTCGAGCCGCTCTGCTTTGTCCATTTCGAAGTCGGCGCTGTAGACGCTGGCGTAGTCGAACAGTTCCGCGTCCCACAGGCCCTTGTCGCGGTGCATCTGCTTGCCGGTGTCGCAGCCCATCCAGACGGGGATGCCGTCCTGGAGCATACGCATGGCGATATCTTTCATCATCTCGATGTCGACGTTCAGGTAGGTGATGCGGGTGCCGTCGACGACGTTGCCCAGGTACTGGACGGTGTACGTGCGGCCCGGAGGGCTGGAACCCCGCGGGTCGTTGACCAGGCAGACGTAGTCATCCATGGGCGTGGTGATGTACTTCTCGGCGAACGCCAGGGGCGTCATCTCGCCGTCCCGGTGGAACTCGCCATCCTTGTCCTTCCACTGCCAGTCGAACTGCGCGGGCGGAGTGCCCAGGTGGATGCACAGGATCTGGTAGATGGCCTTCAAGGCTTCCTGCTTGGCTTCGCGCATGGCATCAAGGCCGGCCTCGTCGGCGTAGAGGCTGCGGATGTTGCGCGCGCCCTGGCGAACCTGGTAGTTGAGGCCGGCGTTCATGCGCATGGAGTTGCCGGAGCTTTCGGTTTCGGGCATGACCGTCTTGGGCACGACGCCGTGCTTGCGGACGAGGCTGACGAACATGTCCCACTGGCCGCCGTCGCCCAGGGGTTGTTGCAGCAGCCAGGCCACCACGCGGTCGTCGATGGGCCGGTCGGCGGTCTCGATGACGGCCTCCAGGATGTAGTTGGCGCGCTCCATCTTGTCCCAGAACATGACGTAGCTCTGGCTGAACTCGAACTCCTTGACGTTCAGGACGTTGCGGGTCTCGGAGCGGAACAGGTTGAGGCCGGCGAACATCCAGCAGCGGCCGGAGCGGGCCTGGTTGGTTACGCTCCAGTCGTCCAGGACGGTGGAGAAGCTGTGGGTGGCCTCGGCGACGATGTTGCGGTTCAGGGCGACGTCGTTGACGTCGTGCTGGGTCACGACGTTCTGCATCAGCTGGTGGTTGGGCTGGGAACTGAAGGCATCCTGGAAGCCGGCCATGGTGGCGGCGTCGAGGGCGCCCGGGTTGGTCTGGGTCGTCATCGTTATTCACTCCGGTGCGGTGCGGGTCAGTTGGCAGCAATTTGTGCAGGCGATAGTTGGGCGACCACTTGCGTGATTTCGGCGAGCGCCCGGTCTATTTCGTCTGCGGTTGTGTAACGGCCCACGGTGAGGCGCAGGGTGCCCATGGCGTACTCCTCGGGCACTCGCATCGCCTCCAGGACGTGGGACAACTCGACCCGGTCGCTGTGGCACGCGGCGCCGGCGGAGGCCGCCACCGTGGGTAGACCCGCCAATATACCATCGGCCTCCCGCCCGCGAAAGCCGATGCTGCACGTATTCGGCAGGCGCTGGGTCAGATGTCCGTTGACCCGCGCGTCGTGGCCCGACGCCAGCAAACCCTGCTCCAGGCGGTCGCGCATGGCGGCCATGTGGCCGGCGTATTCCGCCAGGTTGCGCTCAATGAGTTCGCAGGCTTTGCCCAGGCCGGCCATGAGGATGATGTTTTCGGTGCCGGCGCGGCGGTTCGCCTCGTGGTTGGCGCCGTGCATGAACTTTTCCAGCTGAACCCCGGGCCGGATGTACAGCGCGCCGATACCCTTGGGGGCGTAGAGCTTGTGGCCGGCCACGGAGAGCAGATCGACGCCGAGGTCTTCCACCTTGACGGGAATCTTGCCGATGGACTGGGCGCAGTCGCTGTGCACCAGCACGCCGCGCCGATGGGCGATGTCGGCGATCTCAGCGATGGGCTGAATGGTGCCGACCTCGTTGTTGGCGTGCATGATGGTGACGAGGACGGTTTCGGGAGTGATGGTCTCCTCGACCTGCCGAGGGTCAACCATCCCGAACTCATCAACCGGCAGGTAGGTAGTGCGAATCCCGTGCCCTTCCAGATAGCGGCAGACCTCGGTTACGGCCGGATGCTCAACCGCCGACGTGATGATGTGGTTGCCCCGCTGGCGATACGCCCCAGCGACGCCCTTGATGGCGTGGTTGTTGGCCTCGGTGCCGCCGCTGGTGAAGATCAGGTCGTCCTCGGAGCAGCCCAACATGCCGGCCACCTGCTGGCGGGCGTGGTCTACGCCCTCTCGTGCGGCGATTCCGAAGGAATGCCCGCTGGAGGGGTTGCCGAACAGGCCGTGCACGTAGGGCAGCATGGCCTCAGCGACGGCGGGGTCGATGGGAGTGGTGGCGTTGTAGTCCAGGTAGATGCCGTCCATTTCCAGCTCCGAAGCGCCGCGTTCCGGCGCGTTGGCTCCGCGCATTATAGACGACAGCGGAGAAGCGTCAGAAGCCGGATTTGCGGGATTTTATGATTGGGCAGGATTGGGAGATCTCCACTACTGAACGGTTGCAATCCTGATAATCCCTGAATCTTGAAAACCCTGCTTCTGACGATTTGGGAAAGTGAGTGCGCATGAGGCCCGGCCTATGTCTCCGCCGGCGTTGACCAACTGGTGCTCCCTTCCTGCATCGCAAAAGGCGGCGACGTAGCCGAAACGTAGATCAGATTCTCCTCGCCGACGTTGCGAATGGAGTGGTCGGTACCGGGAGGGACCAGTATGGCCGTTCCCGCGCTGACTTCTTCCACCTCCTCGCCGACCCGCATGGCGCCCCGACCCTGCACGATCACGTACACCTGCTCCCGGCCGTCGTGGGAGTGGACGGCTTGCTCGCTGCCCGGCTCGCCCTCGACCCAGGTGACGGCCAGGTTCTCGGATCCGAACTGGCCCGCGGCCAACAGCAGGTGAGATACCTGGCCTCCGCGATGATTCTGCGGGCATTGGTCCAAAGTCTGAATGTTCATCGGTAAAACCTCTTGCCTGCTGACGGCGTATCGTGACTATGATCCATGAGCCGATGGGTTCCCCGTGGCGGGGGTTCACGGACGTGATCCTGAAGAGCGAAAAGGGAACGCTTACATCCTACCACCACCAGTGAGAATGAAAGCGGTCGTTCAAGGGTTTTCCAGCGGAAAGACTTTCTTGCGGCAATCGTGTGCGACGTGTTAGATTTCGGCTCACTACTAGAGGTGGTTTGAATGCTGCATACAAATAAACTCTTGGTGATAATCGGCCTGATAATGGCGCTGGTTGTGCTCGTGGGATGTACCAGGGAAGTGGTCACGGAAGTTGTGGTCACCGCTACGCCTGACCCTGCCGCTCCCAGCGCGCCGGCTGAGCCAACGCCCACCGCGACAGCAGCGCCCGCGACTCCGACTCCTCCGCCGGCGACGAACCAAGACGTTGAGCAGGTCTACCAGATCGGCATCTCGGCCGACCTCACTACCACGAACTATTGGGCCTACCTGGGGCCGGACGGCACCATCTGGAACCAGTACGTCCTTGGCGGCGACAAGCCAACGCTTTACACCTACTCAGCCCAACGGTACGACTGGGTGCCGTCCGTGGCGGCAGATTTCCCGACGTCGCTGCGGGAGGAACAGGTCGGCGGAGAGACCTTCTGGACCACGGAGGTGAAGTTCAAGGAGGGAGTGCAGTGGAGCGACGGGACCGAAGTCACCGCCGAGGACTTCGTGTTTACCGCCCAAACCGTCGCCGACATGCAGCTATCAGGCAATTGGCCGTCAATCGTGGACCCGGAGTACTTCGACCACGCGGAGGCGCTGGATCCCCACCATCTGAAGATATACTTCAAGCAGAAGCCGGGCCTGGCGCGCTGGCAGTTCGGGCTGGCTTTCATGCCGATGATGTCCAAGACCTATTGGGAACCGGTGGTGACCGCCGCCATGCAGGGGGGAGACATCACCGAGCAACAGAAGGCCCTTTATGCCCACGTGCCGGACCATGATCCCTCTGCCGGGGGCTTCGGATTCCACAAGTGGGAGCGCGGCGCCTTTGCGGAGAAGACGCAGAACCCGCGCTACTTCTTCACCGACTCGGTGGTCACACAGTACGCCAACGGCGCTTACGAGACGGTGAAGCCCGGAGCCTACGAGTTCAGCGCATACGGCGAACCGGGCGGCGACAAATCGTTGGAATACACGGTGGGACCCTACGCCGAGAGCACGATCTACTCGATATACGGCAGCCAGGACGCCACTGTGCTGGCGCTGAAGAAGGGTGACATCGATTTCATGCTCAACCCTTTGGGCCTTGCACGGGGGTTGCAGAAGCAGCTGGAGGGGGAGAGCGGCCTGACGGTGCTCGAGAACCCGTCCGACGGTATGCGATACCTGGGCTTCAACTTCCGCAAGGCGCCGATGGATAACCACGCCTTCCGCGAGTCCGTGGCGACGCTGATTGACAAGGAGTTCATCACCCAGACCGTGTTGCAGGGGGTGGCGTTCCCGATGTATGGCACCGTACCGGAAGGCAACCGCGCGTGGTACAACCCTCACGTGCCCCAGGTTGGAAAGGGAATGACCCGCGGCGAACGGATTGCTCGGGTGGTGGAGTTGCTCAAAGGCGAGGGTTTCACGTGGGAAACCGAGCCCCGGGTCAGCGAGGACGGCAGGTTTGTGGAGCAGCGCGGCGAGGGCCTGAAGATGCCGGACGGCCAACCAATACCGGCCATCAGCATACTGGCGCCAAGCCCCGGCTATGATCCTCTGCGCTCAACATTCGCCATCTGGATCGAGCGGTGGCTGAACGAGGTCGGCATCCCGGTGCACGCGGATCTGACTGGCTTCAACCTGATAGTGGAAAAAGTATTCGACCAGCAGGACTTCGACATGTGGATCCTGGGCTGGGGCCTGACCCTGTATCCGGACTACCTGGAGTCGTTCTTCCACAGCCGGCACTCCGATCTGGAGGGTCACAACGCCGGCGGATACCACAATCCGGAGTTCGACAAGCTGGCCGACGAGTTGCTGGCGGAGACGGAGGTCGATGCTGCATTGGAACTGGCCTTTGAAATGCAGGCGTTCCTCGCCGAGGACCTGCCCTACGTCCCGTTGTTCGACACGCCGCTGGTGGAAGCCTACCGCAGCGACCGCATCGAGTACCCGTACACCCATTCTCTGGGCGGCCTGCAAGACGCCTCCGGCCTGACCACCTTGGTCCAGTTCAAGTAGTCGCTTTTGGGGATTGTCAGAATCAGGATTAGCCAGATTTGCGGATTATCAGGATTAGGGAATCTCCGTCACCCACCGGCCCAATCCTGTAAATCCCTGAATCCCTTGGATCTTGATTCTGTTGAATTACAAACGCTTCAGCCTCGACACCCGGGGCATTCTGCTGATTTGCCGGCACTCGCGAACGACGCATCGAACGGTAAGCGTTGAAGGCGAGCCCGGCCAGGCCCCCGAAAAACAGAATCATCCCCGCGGTCATCATGACCACCAACAGGATGATGACCAAAATATCTTCCATCGGATTCCTCCATGCGCCATGCGTATACATTGTACCGACTCGCCTTCTGCTGTCGCAAAGATGAAGTGGTAAGGAAGCAAGTCTTACCATGACGGGGTACCTGGCCAAACGCGCCGGGCAAATGGCGCTGACCCTGTTCCTGATCGTCACGCTGACCTTCTTCCTGGTGCAGGCGCAGCCGGGGGATTATGCGACGTTTTACGCGCTGAACCCGGACCTGCCGGCGGAGGTGCGGGCCCAGATCAAGGAGTCCTTCGGCTTGGACAAGCCGCTGTGGCAGCAGTATCTGGTCCACATGAAGAACACCTTCACGGGGAACTTCGGCGTGTCCTTCGGGCATTTTCCGCGGCCGGTGATTGAGGTGCTCGCCGAGCGGCTGCCGCGGACGGCGGTGCTGTTCCTGACGGCCACGGCGGTTTCCTTCTACATCGGTTTCTTTCTGGGCAAAGCCATCGCTTGGCGCCGGGGCGGCGTGCTGGAGTATGCGGCGACCATCTCGGGCGCGACGCTGTTCACCGCGTTCACGCCGGCCTTCGGGCTGATGATGATCTGGGTCTTCGCCTTCAAACTCGGATGGCTGCCGGTGGGCAAATTCCTGGACCCCTTGGTGTGGCGCGGCGCTGAGGTCAGCGCCAACCACGTTTTCGGCTACATGCTGCTCACGGCCGCCGCTTTCCTGTTCTTCGTGTTCCTCGTGCTGCTTCTGTTCAGAAGGACGGGACGGATCGGTCGCTCACGCCTGGCGATGCCGTTGATAGCGGCTGGCGTTGTGGCGATTCCGCTGGCGTGGGCATTTTCCGACATCGGATTCCTGGCGTTGGACATCCTGAAGCACATGATCCTGCCCATCGTCACGCTGACGTTGATCTCCTTCGCCGGCACGATGCTGCTGACGCGGAACAGCATGCTCGAAACGATGCGTGAAGACTACGTGATGGCGGCTCGCGCCAAGGGGCTGCCCGAGAAGGTGGTGCGGGACCGGCACGCCGCCCGCAACGCGCTGCTCCCGGTGGTCACCAGCCTGGTGTACAGCCTGATCTTTGCCGTTGACGGCAGCGTGATCATCGAGGGCGTGTTCTCGTGGCCCGGCATGGGCATGACCCTGCTTGAGGCGGTGCGTTCGGAGGACTTGCCACTGGTCATGGGCTCCATGGTATTCATCGGGCTTTTCTCCCTGCTGGCCCACGTTATCGTCGACGTGCTGTACGTGTACCTCGACCCACGGATACGCTACCAGTGATCACTCCGCAACCCGACCAGCACGTTTTCTCCGGCGAACCGCCCGGTGTCCCCGAACCACCGCTGGTCGACCTGCATCCGGGTCGCGCGCAGATTGCGATGGCCCGGGCGAGACTGGCGCTGCGGTCCTTCCGCGGCGGCTGGGCCATCTTCGTGGAAAGCCGCATCGGGGTGCTTTCGCTGGCTACCATCGTGCTGTTCGCGCTGATGGCGATTTCGCACCCCATCCTCATGGCCACCGTGTGGGATGCCGAAGTGTACGACCCGGTGACGGGATACGCCTTCGACCGTCTGGAGCATCCGTCGCCGCCGAACTGGAGGCATCCCCTGGGTACCGACCCCCTGGGGCGGGACGTGCTCAGCCAGCTGTTGTCCAGCACCAGATCCGAGTTCGTGCTGGGAATCACCGCGGCGTTGGTGACGGTGGGCATTGCCACCACGGTAGGCGCGGTGGCGGCCTATTATGGGGGACTGGTCGACGCCCTGTTCATGCGCCTGGCGGACCTGATAATCGCGCTGCCCGGCATCTCGCTGCTGATTGTGCTCAGCGCGCTGTTCAAGCTGAATCTGTTCTACCTGGCGCTCATCATCGGCATCCTGGGCGGCTTCGGCGGGACGGCGATCATCCTGAAATCGCAGGCGTTGAGCATTCGCGTCAAACCGTACATCGAGGCGGCGCGGGTGGCCGGCGGCGGGCACTTCCACATCATCTTCGTACATATCATCCCCAACCTGCTGCCCCTGTCGCTGCTGTACATGATGTTCACGGTTACGGGCGCGATCTTCGCGGAGGCGGTGCTGTCCTTCCTGGGCCTGCTGGACCTGCGGATGAGCTGGGGCATCATGATCCACACCGCCAACACCGGCGGCTATTTGCTGGGCGGCACCAGGTACTGGTGGCTCATCGTGCCGGCCGGCGCGTCGATCACCTTCCTGTGCAGCGCGTTCTACCTGGTGGGCCGTGCGCTGGACGAGGTAGTCAACCCCAGGCTGCGGCGGCACACCTCCTGATTGCCATTTCCAGGAACAAAACGACAAACCCAAACGTGGACATTGACCATTGCCGTGTCCATTAATTGTGAGTACAATCCATGCTCAGCGTTAATCGGACATTGACCAGCCTTATGTCCACGTTATAAGTCACTCATCATGCTGAGTTGGGAAGTAAATTTCGACCTGCATCTGGCAACCCGAGCGCAGAACGTTGTGGAGGATCTGGCCAAGATCCACGCCCTGTCAAGTGTGATCAGAGGCATTCCCATCCCTCCGCCGGTGCAGCAGCGACTGGATCGTCTCAACATCATACGAGCGGTTCGCGGGACTACCGGAATCGAAGGCACTGAACTTTCCGAGGAAGAAGTCAGTCAGGTTGTGGAGTCCCCCATAGGAACCGCGGTGCTGGGTCCTGACCGAGAGCGTGAGGAACTGGAAACGCGAAACGCCAATGCGTTAATGCAGTTCGTTGGCGAGTACATGAAGAATCACCCCGATGCCTCGCTGACAGAACCATTGTTGTTGAGATTCCACGAGATTCTCACTGCTGGAATCAACTATGAGCATAACGAACCCGGTAGATACCGCAGCCACGCCGTGAATGTGGGTCCGTATCGGCCTCCCGCAACTCGGGAGGCGGTCCGATATCTGATGAATGCATTCTTCGCCTGGTTCCATACGGGGCCGCCGAGCGATTGGGACCCGGTGCTGAGGGCGATAATTGCGCATTTTTACGTAGTGAGCATTCATCCATTTGGAGACGGCAACGGGCGTACGTCGAGAGCCGTAGAAAGCTTTCTGCTTTACAAAGCCGGCGTAAACGTTCGCGGATATTATTCGTTGGCCAATTATTATTATCAGCACCGTGACGAGTACATACGCCATTTGAACGATATACAAATGAGAGGGGGTAAAGACCTTACCCCATTCGTTTCGTTTGCACTCAACGGACTGGTGCAAGAGCTTGAGGCTGTTCACAACGAAGTGCTGGAAGAGGTCAGGATACTGGCCTTCCGAGACTATGCGCGTCGTACACTGACGGACGACGGAAAATTGAGCAATCCCGCGGGCAATAGGCAATTGCAGTTGCTTATTGAGTTGGCCAGCCGGCCGGTTTCTGTGAGAGCGCTGCGTTCGGGATCAGACTCTCTCTCGGCGCTCTACCGTGGCGTCACTCAAAGAACCCTCACACGCGACCTGAACTTCCTGAAAGAACGGGACCTGGTAGTCCAGGAGGGTGACGAACTGCGGGCTCGTCTAGATTTGATGACCCAATTCACCGCCTGACGCAGGTACGACACGATGGCCACGGCGAACGACACACCCGTCCTGCAGGTCGAGGACCTCTCCCTGCGCTATCAGACGCGGCAGGGCGAGGTTCAGGCCGTGGAGGGCGTCAGCTTTGAGCTGGCGCAGGGGCAGTCGCTGGGGCTGGTGGGCGAGTCGGGTTGCGGCAAGACCTCGGTCGCCACCAGCCTCATGCGGCTGCTGCCGGAAAACGCCCGCCTGGCCCGCGGCCGCGTGCGGCTCAGCGGCACGGACCTGACGGAACTGGACGAAGAGGAGATGCGCACCTATCGCTGGCGCCGCATCGCCATGGTGTTCCAAGCGGCCATGAACTCCCTGGACCCGGTGCATCGGGTCGGCCAGCAAATCATCGAGGCCATCGAGGCCCACGACATGGAGACCACCGTAGCCGACGCACGGGAAAGAGTGGCGCGCCTGTTCCGCATGGTGGGTCTGGACCCACAGTTGATGGATCGATACCCCCACGAGTTCAGCGGGGGAATGCGTCAGCGGGCGGTGATCGCCATGGCGCTATCCTGCGATCCCGACCTGATAATCGCCGACGAGCCGACCACCGCCCTGGATGTCATCGTGCAGGACCGCATCCTGCGGGAACTGAAGCTGGTTCAGCAGGAACTGCGGATGGGGATGATCTACATCAGCCACGACATCGGCGTCGTGGCCGAAGTTACGGACCGCATCGGCGTGATGTACGCCGGCCGCCTGGTCGAACTGGGCGACACCGCTGAGGTGTTCCGCTCGCCCATGCATCCCTACACGGCGGCGCTGATGTCGTCGTTCCCCAGCGTGCATGGCGAGAGGCTGCCGCTGGTGGGCCTGGCGGGGGAACCGCCCAACCTGATCGACCCGCCCACCGGATGCCCGTTCCATCCCCGCTGTCAGTACGCCGACGATGTCTGCCGGAGCGAGTTCCCCGCCCGCATGAGTCTCGGGGAGCATTGGGCGGCCTGCTGGCATCCCCTGGACGTGGCGCCGCTTACGGAGAATCGTCAGAAGCAGGATTTTCAGGATTAGAGGATTCGCAGGATTGGGGGAGATAATCTTAAGAATCCTGAAATCCGGCAAATCTTGATTCTGATGACACCGAGAATGCAGACGCCCATGGCTGCTCGGAACCAGCCTGACGCCGGACAGGATGCCCTGGTCGCCGTGGCGGGGTTGACCAAGCGGTTCCCGGTGTCGAAAACCCTGTTCCGCCAGCCCTCCAGCTTCATCCATGCCGTGGACGACGTGTCCTTCGCCCTGGCTCCGGGTGAGAGCCTGGGGCTGGTGGGAGAGTCCGGATGCGGCAAGACCACGGTGGGCAAGCTGCTGGTGAAACTGCTGGAGCCGACCTCCGGCCGGATACATTTCCGCTTCCCGTCCCTGGATGCCGCCGACGGGGGAGCGGGCGATGGAGTGGACGCCAGTGCGATACGCAACGCCGACCTGCGCGCGTTCCGCCGGCAGGCGCAGATGATCTTCCAGGACCCCTACGAGTCGATGAACCCGCGCAGGACGATATACGACACCATCGCCGAGCCGCTGGCGGTGCAGGGGATCGGCAGCCTGGTGGATCGTGTGGATCGGGTCACGGAGATACTGACCCAGGTGGGTTTGACACCGCCGTCGTCGTTCCTGTTCCGGCATCCCCACGAACTTTCGGGCGGGCAGCGGCAGCGGGTGGCCATCGCGCGGGCTTTGGTCATCGGTCCGTCTTTCGTGGTGGCGGACGAGCCCACGTCCATGCTGGACGTTTCCAGCCGCACCGGGATCATGTCACTGATGCAGGAGCTGGCGCAGCAGTTGGGGATATCCTACCTGTACATCACCCACGACCTGGCGGTGGCTCGCTACATGTGCCACCGCATCGCCGTGATGTATTTGGGGAAGATCGTCGAGTTGGCGGAAACTGAGGAGCTATTGCGGAACCCGCTGCACCCCTACACCCGGGCGCTGCTCTCGGCGGTTCCCGTGCCGGATCCCGCGTTCCGACGCGACCACCCGGACATACTTGGCGATTTGACCCTGCCCATAGACCCGCCGGCGCGGTGCCGGTTTTACGACCGCTGTCCGGCGGCAACCGACTTCTGCCGCGATAATGCTCACCCTGCAATGGAGGAACATGGGCCGGGGCACTGGGTCGCCTGCTACGAGGTATGAGGCGCAGGGTAATCACCGGGATCACCGTTTCTTGATCGCAAGGGGACGAATTCACCAGGATATACAGGATACACGGGATAGACAGGATATTTTGAGGTGGGCATGTCAGACGCTGAGGTGATAATCATCGGCGGTGGGATTGCGGGGGCGTCCGCGGCGTTTCACCTGGCGGGGCACGGTCGGGACGTAATCCTGCTGGAACGCGGCGAGATCGCGTCAGAGGCGTCGGGCGTCAACGCCGGCGGCATTGGCGCGCTGGGTTGGGGGCATGTGCCCGACCTGGAATCCTACTTGACCATGGGCAGCCTGCAAATTTTCCGGAGCCTGCAACTGGACCTGGGATACGACATCGAGTTTCGCGCCTCCGGCGGGCTCCAGGCCATCCAGACCGAAGAGCAGTACGTCTACGCCAGGGACCGGGTGCTGGCGTCGAAGTCGCGCGGCTACACCCTGGATTTGCTGACCATCGACGAAGCGCGCAGCATCGAGCCGGAGCTGAACCCCGAGCTGTACGGAGCCATGCACTTCCCCCTGCGCGGTCAGGCCGACCCCGTAAAGGCCACCCGCGCTTTCGCTGCCGCCGCAGGGGAACGGGGAGCGAGCATCCTGACCGGCCGGAACGTGACCGCGATTGACATATCCGCCGAAGGGACGTACCGGGTGGTGTGCGGCGACGAAACCTACGTGGCGCGGCAATTGATCCTGGCGGCGGGAGCGTGGTGCGGCCCGCTGGGCGAGATGCTGGGCGTTCGCATCCCCATCGTGCCGGTGCGCGGGCAGATGTGGGCTACGCAGCCGCTGCCTCCCCGATCTTTCCACTCGCTGTCGTCCGCCGAGTCCTACGCGCACTGGAGCCGCGAGCCGGGCGGTGATGCGGATGCGCCGCCGGAACTGACGCACGTCGGCAACCGCCGCGTCACCCGGCACCTGTACGGCCGGCAGAACCGGGACGGCGAGATCATCTTCGGCGGCGACCGCGAGCTGGTGGGCTACGACTACACGGTGGATGCCGGCGGCGTGGAGGTGAACTTCGGCCACGCCAGCGAGATCTTGCCGATGCTGGGGGAGCTATCGATCAGCCGCACCTGGTCGGGGATGATGCCCTTTTCGCTGGACGGCCGGCCGATCATCGGCAAGATACCGCAGTTGAACGAGGTGTACATCGTCAGCGGCCTGGCGTCGTCGGGATTCGGACGCGGGCCCATGGCGGGCAATCTCATCGCCGACTACGTGCATACCGGCCATAGGCCGCAGGTTTTGGCGGAGTCGGACCCCGCCCGCTGCGTTACCGCCTTGAACTGACTGGAGACAAGCTCGTTCCAGTCTAGGCCCGGTGCGGCTCAACCGGCCGCTTGATCAGCGGGGTCAGCAGCATCACCGGCGCGATCAGCAGGAGCCCAATGCCGGCGTTCAGGCCGATGGCCAGGGAGATGGTGAAGGCTTGGGCGATAGCCGCGATTTCGAAACCTCCGACCAGGTGGCCAAGCCCGTTGACCAAGCCCTGGGAACCCATGATCCTTCCCCTCATGTCGGGGGCGGTCGAGAGCATCAGGATCGTGCTCTGCATGGTGCTGAAGCCCGCCTGGCCCACGCCGGCGGTGAAGAGCACCAGGAAAGAGACCAGGAACCACGGCGACCAGGCGACGATCACCACGCCAACGGCGATGATGGCCGCACCAAAGACATAGTAGCGGCCGTGGAAACTGAAGTTTCGTTTCGTGGCGATAACGACGGCACCGACGAAGGCGCCAATGCCGTCGGCGGCTCCCAACAGCCCGCCCAAAGCCGGACCGACTTTGAGCACGTCGGTGGCGATCACTGGGATGAAGTACTGCAACGGCAGCACCATGCCGTTCATCACGAGAGATATGGTCAGAACGCCCAGCGCGAACTTGTTGGAGAACGAGTGCCGAACGACCGACCCGATGCCCGTCCAGAAAGCGGTGTCCCGCACCAACCGGGTGGACCGCTCCGGCAACCGCATCCGCCACACCAGCGCCGCCGATACCAGGTCCATGGCTACCAGGACCGCGAAGGCCGCGGTGAACCCGTAGAACTGCAGCAGCAATCCTCCCAGCACGGGTCCCAGCATCTTGCCGCCGTTGTTGGTCATCGTCTCCAGGGACATGGCGTGGGCGATGCGGTCCTGGCCGGCCAGGTCGAACAGCGATGCGCGGCGGGTCGGGTCGTCCAGCACCTTGGCAGTGCCCTGGGCCAGCACCACAACATAGACGTGCCACGGCTCGATGAGTTGCAGGATCAGCAGGACGAGCAGACATGAGGCCAGCAGCAAGTAGATGGTGTGAATGGTGGTCAGGATGCGCCAGCGGTCCAGCCGGTCGGCCAGCATGCCGGCCACGAGGGCGAAGGGCGGTCGCGGCCCGTTGAGGAACACCGAGATCAGGCCAACCTGGAAAGCCGAGTCCGTCAACTCGAGGATGAGGTAGCCCAGCACGATCAGTTCCATGCGCCGGGAGACCTCGTGGATCCACCGGGCCGCCCACAGGTACTGGAAGTTCCGGTCCTGGAGGACTACCAGGACCGGAGCGCCGGTGATACGTGCCAACCGCTTGCTCCCACACGGGTCGCGAATTGTTCGGGGCGACCCCGTTACGCGCTGGGTTTCGCCACCAGTCCGAACTCGATAAGGGCCGCACGATACGCGGGATGATAACGCCAAGTCAAACAGCGGGCGCGCGTTGGCTCTGGATTTGAGGCCGTGTCTGCTCTAATCTTGCGAAGGAATCTGGTGATTGGCGGTGTTGCATTGAGTCTGGGACTGTGCGTACTGGGTTGCGGTTCCTTTGCGGCCGTGTTCGCCCGGTCGATGGCGACGATGCGTGGCGAGCTTGACCTGTACCTCGCCAGCCGCGACTTGGGCCGGGCACAGGAATACGCCTCGCGGTTTGGCGGCCTGGACGCTTTCGGGTCCTACGGGGATGCGGTTGCCGACCCCAGGGTGGAGGCGGTCTACGTCTGCACTCCGCACCATCTGCACCGGGAGCACGCTTCGCTGGCCTTTCGCGCGGGCAAGCACGTCCTGGTAGAAAAGCCCATTGCAGGGACGCTGGCAGACGCCCAGGCGATGGTTCGGGAAGCAGCGTCGGCGGGCGTAACGTTCATGGTTGCCGAGAACTACCGCTTCTTGCCGCCGGTGCAGGAGGCAAAACGGCTGATTGACCAGGGACGAGCGGGCCGAGTTCGCCTGATCCAGCTGCACGAGCAGTTCCCCTTCAAACCCGGCGGATGGCGCAGCCGCGCGGAGCTGAACGGAGGCGGCGTTCTCATCGACGGGGGCATCCACAAGCTGAGCGCCGTGGCCTACCTGGTCGGCCAACCCAACGAGGTCTACGCGCGCGAGGTTCCTCCCAGCCAACCCGGGCTGGAGGCGGAGGACGGCGCGGTGGTGATGACGCGGGATGCCGACGGCACGGTCGGTCTGATCAATCACTCGTGGAGCATCGTACCACCGCAGCCCCACTCGTGGGTGTCGATTTCGGGCACAGAGGCGACGCTGTATTTCGAACCGGGCCGGCCGTGGCTGAAGGTGACCGACGCCCAGTCCGAAACGATCCGGTCGCTCGAAGATTACGGCAATGGCCTGGTTCCCATGGTCCGGGAGTTCATGAGCAGCATCGTCGAAGGCCGCCCGCCGGCCATGAGCGGCGCGGACGGGCTGGCTGATCTCGCGCTGGTGCTGGCAGCCTACGAGTCGATGGAAACGGGACTGCCGGTCAGCGTGCCCTAGCCCTCACGCGTACCCAGTTTCGCGCGAAGTGTCATTGCGAGCGCAGCGCGGCAATCTCGTTGTTGGAGGGGCCATTCCTCTGGCAACGAGATCGCCACGTCGCTACGCTCCTCGCGATGACAAGCTGGGTAAGCGGAGGCCCTGGCCGAGCCGGCCGCTACACCGACGTCTGCGTGATCACGCGCGGGGCGACCTTGCGCGAGAGCCAGCGGCCGTCTGTCGAGCTGCCCAGTAGTTGCCCATCGCGGACGATCACCTTGCCCCGCAGGATGGTCATGATCGGGTAACCCTCGCATTCGAAGCCGTCCCAGATCGAATAGTCGGATTCGGCGTGGAGCTCGTCAACGGTGATGGTCTTCTTCAGGTTGGGGTCGAAGAGCACGATGTCGGCGTCGCTGCCCACGGCGATGGCGCCCTTCTGGGGGTACATGCCGAGGATCTTGGCGGCGTTGGTGGAGGTGATGGCCGCGAACCGCTCCAGGTCGATGCGCCCGTTGGCAGCCAGCTTGGTGTAGGTCACGGGCATCCGCGTCTCGATGCCGTTGTGGCCGCCGCACAGGGTGCGGATGGTGTCGCCAGCCAGCTTGATGTTCTTGTAGGTGGTCCACTCGTCGGTGGCGGTGGTGCAGATGGGGCCGTCCACCAAGCCCTGCTGCAGGGCGTCCCGGTCGTCAGAATACTTGATGGCGGGATAGGTATGGATGGCCAGGCCGTCGGGCTTCAGGTAGTCGTCGCAGGTGAACTCCAGGTAGTTGTGCAGGGCCTCGCCGTACACGGGAAGCTGCGCGGCGCGGGCCTCGGCGATGGCGGCGACGCCCTCCTTGGCCGTGGTATGGACGAAGTAGATTCCGGTTTCCGTCTTCTGCGCCAGGCGCACCACCTTGCGGAAGGAGATGTCCTCGGAGATGTTGTTGTGGGCCAGGTGCAGGTTGGAGCCGTGGTCGCGGCCCTCGCGCTCCAGCTTCTCCTCCATGTAGGTGACGATGTCGTCCTCCTCGGCGTGCACGGCCATGATGCCGCCGTGCTTGCCGACCTCCTGGAAGATCTCCCAAAGGTGGCCCATGGGAACCCGGGCGTGGAACGTCGTGAAAATCTTGAAACTGGCGACGCCGGACTGGATCGCCTCTCCAATCTCGCCCATGGTGCTGGGCGGGATTGCGCCGGCCAGGATGTAGTGGAAGGTGTGGTCGATGTAGGAATGGCCGCGGAAGATGTCGCGGCGGGTCTCGATCTGGGCCATGATGGGATCGGACGGCGGCACCGCGCCCGGCGTCAGTGGGAGCGCTCCGGCGAAGTCAACGAAGGTGGTCACGCCGCCGAAAGCGGCGGCGCGGCTGGCCGCTTCGGGCGGCTGCGTGAACACGCCGTCGTCTCCTCCGGCCCAGTAGTCGGGCACCGGCACGTTGATGTGCGCGTGGGGCTCGATGCCGCCGGGCAGGACGATCATGCCCGTGGCGTCGATGGTCTCGCCCGCGCCGATGTCGTCAAGGACCCCCGGGGCGGCCACCGCCGCGATCTGCTCGCCCTGGACGCCGACATCTCTCAAGCCAACTCCGTCCGGTGTGACCACGGTTCCGCCCTTGATGATCAAGTCCAGCATGATTCCCTCCCCGTCATGTCCGTTACAAGCATTGGCGACGGCCATCGTTACGCATCTCGCCCGCCGTGGCCGCGATTATAACGCGATTGGCCAGGGCGTAATCAGTGCCGGTGCTGACGTGTACCCAGTCTGTCATCGCGCGGAGCGGAGCGACGCGGCGATCTCGTGGCCTGAACGATCACTCCTCCGGCGACGAGATTGCCACGCTGCGCTCGCAATGACGTTTCTCCAAAACTGGGCACTCGTGAGACGCCGGCGACGGCAATCCGTTTGCCGGCACCAGCAGGTGGGATCAGGCTCGATCTGGCGCCGCCTGCCCAAGCACGCCCATCAACTGCCCGGCGTCGTCCAGGGATTCCAGGTTCTCCAGCATCCCCAGCACCCGCTCGGTGTCTGCTTCGGACAGGCCGCGATGGAAGCAGTCGCGCGCCTTTGCCAGCAGTTGATCCCGCGACATGGGGTTCTTTGCCGAGCCAGTGAAAGCGGAGCATTCGGCGCTGACAGCGGTGCCGTCCTTGAGCACGGCGGTGGCCAGTGTTGCGCCCGACTCGGGCCCCTCCGGTTCCACGTTCATGCGACCCAGCATGTCCTCCATATCGGGGGCGAAGCGGCGGGCGTCGGTGAAGGTGTCGATGCCAACGTGTCCGTCCAGCAGGGCGGCGGCGGCGCAGTACTCCACGCTGAACTTGCCGTCCAGTCCGCTGCGCGGCGCCGGACCGGAATGGCCGCGACCGCGGCGGCGGATGGTCACCCGCTCGATGTCGTTGGGGTCGAGACCGTTCTGCTCTCGGAGGTTGAGGGCGGCCTCGATGGCGTTCTGCATGTAGACCTGGGCGGGGAAGCGCTTGATGTCGAAACCGGGGTCGATCAACCGCCACGAGGCGCCCAGGCCGCCGGTGGCAACGTCCCAGTCGAAATCGCCGCCGAATATGGCGGCAGCATAGCCAACGGGAGATTCCAGCGCCTCGTCGCTGGCGGTGTAGCCCATGCCGGCGAGGATGGCCGCCTCAGCTCCCATGCGGGCGGCGTTGCCCGGGTGGGTGGACTTGACCATGGTGCCGGTGTTGGCGGTGAGGCCACCGGTGCGCGAAGCGGCGATGCCCAGGGCCATCAGGGTCTGCTCGGCGTCCAGGCCCAGGGTTTTGGCGGATGCTGCCGCGCCACCCAGCGGCCCAACCAGTCCGGGAGGGTGGTAGCCGGGCCGAGTGGCCGGCGCGGATGCGGCCCGCAATCGCCCCTGGATTTCCCAGCCCAGCACGTAGGCGGTGATGACGCGGTTGCCGGGGACGTGGCGCTGTTCCGCCAAGGCCAGGGCCGCCGGCAGGCAGGATGACGTGCCGTGGGTGGGGGGGAACCCCTGGATCTCGTAGTCTAGGCAGTGGCCGAAAACGCCGTTGGCAAAAGCCGCGGCCGGCGGGTTGGTCTTGTAGCCCCAACCCACCACCGACGATTGCGGCGATCCGCCGGCATCCCGCACGTAGCGGCCGATGATGTCCGCCAGTTCCTGCACCGAGCCGGCAACCACGTTGGCCACCCCGTCCAGGATGGCGGTCTTGGCCGTATCCACCACGGGGGCTGGCAGGTTGTCGTATTCGGTGTCGGCGATGAACTGGGCCAGGGTTCGCGTTTCGCTCATGGTTGCTTACCTCGCGGGTGAAATTTGTCAGAAGCAGGATTTGCCGGATTTGAAGATTATCAGGATTGGGAGCGTCTTACCGCAAATGCTTTCAATCCGGTAAATCCCAAAATCCCGAGAATCCTGATTCTGACGATTTGTGTCAGAGGGTTGCGGGCTATAATGCGAGCACACCAGCATGGAGGGTGCCACTATGGCCAAGATCAAGCACATCGCCATCACCTGCGAAGACCCGGACGCGGTGGCACAGTTCTACAAAGAGGGCTTCGACCTGTTCGAAGTTGCCCGCAACCCGCGACAAATCCAGCTTTCCGACGGTGACATCAATCTGACCATCCTCCGGTGGAAGACCAACGAGGACGCCGACGTGGGACCCAACGGCGAGAACTACGACGGTATCCACCACATCGGGTTCCAGGTGGACAGCCTGGAGGATACCGGCGCCAAGCTGCGGGAGATTGAAGGGCAGGAGATCGTCCGGCGGGATGTGGCGCCCGACGGGTCACCGCGCCCGCCCCGTGCGGAGGAGAAGTGGTCCGGCCCCAACGGGCAGGTGCTGGACATATCGGAGCCGGGGTGGCTCCACAAGCTGCCCATGGATTAGCGATCTATCCGTTGCGACTGACCCGGGTGAACGGTTCAAACCGGCTGCGGGTCCGGCCGACATCAGCCTGAGGAGGAAGGTTATGGAAGCGAGTTGCGTCACTCATATCGGAATCTGCGTGCGGGACATGGACCGGTCCCTGGAGTTCTACCGGGACATACTGGGCATGACGGTCCTGGGCGACCGCATGACCGACCCCACGGAAAGCGGGCGTTCGCACAACTACCTGCGGGAGCGACAAGCCCGCCGCTGGGTCAGCCTGGCCTACGGGGACGGAGCGACGCCCACACTGACGCTCACCAGCCATCCAGGCGACGACCCCGACGGGGAGCCGATCAAACTGGACATGGTGGGCATCAGCCACATATCCTTCGGCGTGGCCGACGTGAAGGCGCTGACTGAAGATCTGCTCAGCAAGGGCATCGAACTGGCCGGGCCCATCGAGTCCTTCACCGACGCCGACGGAGGCATCCGCAGCATCTACGTGCACGACCCCGACGGCATCCTCGTGCAGTTCAACACTCCGCACTAGCTGGCGTCTGTTCAAAACTAACTCGTCATTCCTGCGCAAGCAGGAATCCAGGGTTCGTCCCGATAAGGACTTCTGGATTCCCGCTTTCGCGGGAATGACGGGAAATGTGCGGAATGACGGGAAGTGTGATTACGCGCTAAACGCGTATCACGCCCACGAGGTCGCCTTCGGATTCTTCGATGGAGATCTCGGTGCCGAAGGGGCGTGAGACTTCCTGGAGCCAGGTGAGTGTTTCGCGGGCGATGGGTTCATCCGCCAGCACCGGGCGGCCCCGCTGGGGAATGGGACGGCCAAAGCCCATGTCGATGGGGTGCAGGATGACCTCTTTCAGGTCGCCTCCGGCGTAGTTGCACACTGCTACGACGCTCTGCCAGAACACTGGGTCGGCGGCGAAGGCGCGGGTGCCGCCGCCGGAGCGGGTGTCCAGGTAGTCGCCGGGGGTGCTGTTGAAGTCCAGGCCGAAGCGGCGGTAGGACTCGTGGGGCAGCCACAGGACGCTCTCGTTCTGGAAGATGAAGTTGCCCAGGCTGTAGAAGATGGGCCGGTTCTTGTAGATCTCGATGCCCCGCAGGAAGTGCGGGCCGTGACCCACGAAGGCGGCGCAACCCTGGTCGATGGTCCAGCGGGCGAAGTCCACCAGGAAGTGGGGCGGTGAGATGCGGGAATGCCCGTGGAAGTCGCCCTCGGGTCCGCTCTCGTGGCAGTGGACGCCGTAGACCTGCCAGTCGGACAGCTTCTGCGCCCCCCGGATCCAGTTGCCGATGCCCAGCCGGTCCTCTTCGTTCAGGGCGGTGCGAACGGCAAAGGTCTCGTCGAGGACGAACTTGTGCTCCAGGAACTCGACCTCAGCGCTGTCGTCGGCCGCGTCCTGGTTGCCGCGGAAGCCGAAGTGGCGCATGAAGGCGTGTTCTTCCTCGTAGCCCAGCTCCAGGTTGGCCTTGCGCAGTGCATCGAACACGTCCTGCCGCACGTGGTGGGTGATGTCGTGGCGCAGGGCGTTGACGCCGGGGCGACCGGCGAAGTCGGGGCGGCCGGCGCCGGCGCGGGAGGTCTCACTGAAGGTGCTGGTGGCGCTCATCACCGCCACGCGGCCCCGGGCGGAGTCGACGTATGCGGGGGAACGGGCCTCGTCCAGGTTGCGTCCGCCGCCGGCGTGGGGCAAATCGACGTCCTTGCAGTGCTCCAGGGTGGTCAGAAAACCGCCCTCGGAGAAGTCAAAGGAATGGTTGTTGGCGGTGGTCACGGCATTGATGCCCATCCACTTGAGCTCGTCAAGGTTCTTGGGGTCGGAGCGGGTGTAGGTGGCGCTGCTCCA
This sequence comes from Dehalococcoidia bacterium, assembly GCA_034428455.1. Taxonomy (GTDB): domain Bacteria; phylum Chloroflexota; class Dehalococcoidia; order Lucifugimonadales; family UBA3495; genus Bin87. Next base: position 1,639 of record DAOUHZ010000138.1, on the reverse strand, counting down.
TTGCCAGCTGCTCTCGTAGTCGTGGAACAGCATCTCCAGGTTGACCAGGGACACGTCGGCGCTGCGCATGATGTCGACGAGTCTGAGGAAGCGGGGTTCCTGGAAAGCCTGCATCCGGCGGGTGATCATGGCGTCGCCGCCCAGGGCGATGGAGATATCGTGGCGCTCGGCATCGTAGATGGTTGTGGTCATGTCGTCTCCTTGTTGCGTTGGGACAAGGGCGGGGTTGGGTGTCGGCATCAGTGTTGTTGGGAAAGCCGCGCTTCCAGTTGGCGGATCCGCTCTTCGGCCTGTAGCCGAGCGGCTCGTTCAGCGTCGGCGCGGGCGCGCTCGGTGTCAAAGGTTGCGATGTGCTGCCCCGTAGCCGGGTCATACCAGCCCAATTCGCCGCGCTCCCACCGCAGGTACAGGCCCAGTACATCGCTGTATCCCTGCAATACGTCCTCCGGCAACTCCTCAATATCAATGGGCACATACACCCCGTTCACCAGCCGGTCCCCGGCCAAGCGCGTGCCGTGATGCTGACCTGTCTTGTCAAACCGCCAGTATTCCGGTATCAGCATCCTCGCGTAGTCTTCGCGTTTCGCTCCGGTGTCGGTATCCGCCGTGCTTGCCGAGGCCACCTCCAGCACGAAGTCCGGCGGCTTGCCCTGCTCCGAGATGATGTAGCCGTTGCTGGCCTCGTAAGCCGCCGGGTCAACGTCGAAGGCAACCAGCAGGTCGGGGTAGCGCGCCAGGTCCCGGAAAGTGCCCGGTTCCACGATGAGCCAGCGGTCGGCCTCCACCAGGGTGGTCTCGGGATTGCCCAGGTGAACCGCCAGGGCATGGGAACGTCCGGTCTTGAACAGGTGGTCGAACTGGCTCACTTCGTCGGGCTCGCGTTGGGGGATATCGGGCAGCCGAAAACGGCCCGGTGAGGGGTAGGTTGGGGAGACGGGTTTCCTGGTAGGGGTAGTCATGGCGCACCTGGCGGAGTGACAGGCTGTGGGCCGCATTATACCAGCCGGCAACTCCCGGCCGGTGCTACAATGCTGAACCGATAACAATTCCAGCTGAACCATATGAAGAGTAAGAGAAATGCTGGAATCTGATTTCAGGAATTATCTGCGCAATGTGCGAAATTTCAAAGAAACGACTGTAAATGGACGTATTGCCAATTGCAGGCGGGTGGAGCGATACGAGGGCGACTTGGACCGGCATTTTGACAACGATCAATGCCGCAATCTGCTCTGGCGGTTGACGTACTCCGCCGAAGACCGCAACCAACAACGGCCGCTGAAACACGACATCCCAATCAATGGTAACGCGCTAACCGGTACTGCCAGACTGAAACAAGCCGTTACCTTGTACGTACAATTTCTGAGTAGCAGAGCACGTCAGCAAAATTTGGAGGAAAATAGTTCCCTCCACACATATAGGGGGCTTCCGCACGACGATACTCCACAGCAACGACGAGCAACGATTTCCCATACACGTGGGAGGCAGAAGCGAATCCTAACATGAGCTGTGGATGCCTTATCTTAGAACCCCTAACAGAAAGAGGTCCAGCATCGGAAGCAGATGATTGAACAGCCGAGGGATAGGAAGGCTTCATGGATGTCAGCGCGGCGCTCGTAGCGTACCCGCAGCCGGCGGAACT
>DAOUHZ010000137.1:0-56321 GCA_034428455.1 Dehalococcoidia bacterium | reverse complement strand
AAGCCGGTTTGCGCTATCCATGTTGCCCCCGTGCGGCAATCAGGCTATCTTCCTCCAATCCCGTAGGTAGTGTACACCCTGCGCCTGTGGTGTCAAGGGATAGTTACCGTCGGAAGGGTCAATACGAACGCAGGCCGTTCGCTATAATCGCCGCAGACTGCACGGGCATGAAATTGGGGGTCAATCAGATGGAAATCAAGGACGGCGTATTCATCGTGACGGGTTCGGCCGTCGGCCTGGGCGCGGCCGTTGCTCAGCGTTTGGCGGGCAAGGGCGGCAACGTGGTCATCAACTACACCAGGAGCGAGACCGAGGCGCAGGCCACGGCAGAGGCTTGCCGCAGCCTGGGCGGCGATGCCATTCTGTGCCAGGCCGACGTGTCCGTAGACGCGGACTGTCGTCGCATGGCGGCGACAGCGCTCGAAAAATGGGGCAGGATCGACGGGCTGGTGAACAACGCCGCCACGTCGGTGATCGTTCCGCATTACGACCTCGAGGGCCTGACGTCCGAGGACTTCCAGCGCGTGCTATCGGTGAACGTGGTGGGGGCGTTCCAGATGGTTCGGGCCGTCACCCCGGCCATGCAGGACCAGGGCAAGGGCGCCATCGTCAATGTGTCATCCGGTTCCGGCTTCAGCGGCTCCGGCAGTTCCATCGCCTACGCGTCGTCCAAGGCGGCGCTCAACGTGATGACATACTCGCTGGCCCGCGCCCTCGCGCCGGAGATCCGCGTCAACGCGGTATGCCCCGGCGTGATGCAGACCCGCTGGTGGCGCGAGGGCCTGGGCGAGGAGAACTATCAGGGGTTCATCGACCGCTACGCCGCGTCCGCCCCACTGGGCTCGGCGGGAACGCCCGAAACGGTATCGGAACCGGTGGTCTGGCTTCTGGAAGGGGCGGAGCACGTAACCGGGGAGACCATCCTCGTCGATGCCGGCAGCCACCTGGGACCCGCGCCGGCGCGTCCGCGCTGAAGCTCAATACCGGACGCTATCGCGACGAGACCAGGACGACGAGTCCGTTAAGTCGCCCAACCGTCGTGTGCATCGATAATTTCCTTGACACAGTATCGAGCGCAAGAGCATACTGCCGGGCTTAAGGGAGAGGATTATGGCCGCATTCAACCTCCGTCCCGACCAGTTTGCGCTGCTCGGTTACCGCATTCACTACGCGTGGATGATCGTGTTCATCACGGCGCTGATGCGACTGGTGTCGTCGTCGTTCCGCATGTCCTTCCCGGCGCTGGTTCCCATCATCGCCGAGGTCTTCGGTTGGAGCGAGGGTCTCATTCTGTTCGCATTCTCCCTGCAGTGGGTGGTGTCCGGCATGTTCGGCCCGCCTTCCGGGTGGCTCGGCGATCGATACGGGGCCCGGTTCACGCTCACCGTTGGCGCGTCCCTGTACATCGTCAGCATGATCCTTGCCGGGTTCATGACCGAGCTCTGGCATCTCTATCTGTTCTTTGGCGTGATGCTCAGCGCCTCCATGGGTATCTTCCAGGTGCCCCTCACCGTGTCGGTCACCTCCTGGTTCCGACGCCACTTGGGATTGGGCATGGGGCTGCTCCAGTCTTCCCAGGGGGTTGGCCCCGTGATTGTGCCCGCGATCATGGTGGGGTTGGTGGCCTTCTTCTCGTTGGGAGAGGGCCGGGAATGGGCCGAGTCCCTGCCGGTATTCAGCGCCGACAGCCTCGGGATCAGGATGGCCTTCTGGATCCCCGGCATCGTCGGCGGCGCGGTTCTCCTGGGGCTCACCCGCCTCTTCCACAATTCGCCGGAAGACGTGGGCATGCGGCAGTTGGGCGCCGACCCCAACGAGCCGATCCGCGCGGCGCCAACCACAGGGCGGGGAGCCAAGGAACGGGCGAGGATATTCCTGCGCCAGGCGCGCAAGACCCCCACCTTCTGGAATCTCGTCGGCATTCACTATTGGGGGTGCGCCGGTCACGCCATCATCATTATGTTCCTTCAGGTAATGGTGGTGGACCTGTTGCGCCCGGAAGAAGGCTACCAGGGCGTGGACAAAGCGCTGGTAAGCGCCTCCGCCATTGGCATCACCATCGCCGGCACCATGCACTTGACCAGCACCATCACCCGGTTCGGCGCTCCCATCGCGGCCGACCTGCTGGGCAGCAAGTGGGTGATGGCCGCCTGCTTCACCCTCCAGTTCGCCCCTGTCCTGATCCTGCTGTTTGCTGATCAACTGTGGATGTTCTACGTCTTTGCCATATTGTTCGGCATCGGCTTCGGTGGCGAGATGTCCGCCTTCCCCATCATCAACCGCCAGTATTACGGTCGGGCTCCCATCGGCAGCGCCTACGGCTTCCAGATGATGGGCGCGGGCGCGGGCATGGCCAGCGGCGCGCTGTTGGGCAGCGGCCTGTTCATCGGTGTCACCGAACTGGGCTTCCCGGTGATTCTTGACAACCCTTACTGCTGGACCATCCTGCTGTCCTTCGTCATGAGCGCGGGTGGCGTCGTCGCCATCCTCTTCCTCCCCAACACCCACAACCACCAGTTGCCCGACTGGGAGGACGAGCTGCCTCCTGAGTACCGCACTGATACCGCTCCGGCGGCTCCCTCGCCGGCGCCAGCAGCGCCCAGCGCGTCCCCCGCTCCGGCCCCGTCGGGTAACGGCGACGACTGACGCGCCTGTGCTTCCAGAAAACAAGCAATGGGAAACATTTGACCGAGACCTGGAAATCATCAGGTCTCGGTCACTGCCAACTCACGAACCGGGGTTGCCGGGCTTGGTGATGCTCTACGGTCTGCCCGGCAGCGGCAAGTCACATTTTGCCAGGGTGGTCGCGAAACGGTGCGGGGCGGTGGTCCTGGACAGCGACATTCATCGCCGTGCCATCATCGAGGGGAGTCCCAGGTACGACGGCCCGGAAAACCAGCGCCTCTTTGCCGCATTGAACCGACGCGCCGAGGAATTGCTGGACGGGGGCCAAGTGGTGGTCTTCGATTCATCCGGCCTCCGGGAGTGGATTCGCCGTCCTCTGGAAAATATCGCCGCTGAGCGTGGGATCACTCCGGTTCGGGCGCACCTTGATCCTTCGCCGGATGTGATCTTTGCGCGCTTGCGCCGCCGCCGACCCGCGCCGGAACCTTCCAATGGAGCCGAAACCTGGCTCGACGTGTACCACTGGATGGAACCGGGATGGCAACCGGTCATGGAACCGCACCTGCGCCTCACCGACCCCGAACAAGTTCTGATTGATGTGGAGACCGTCCGCCGGCTGCTGTCCGGAGGAACGGCGAAGCCGGCGTAGCCAGTAGCGGTCGCCGGCGTTATCATGTCGCCAAATAGACTGTATCCATCAATCCTTTAACCGCGAAGGAAACGGATCATCGACGAGCAGGAGGCATCACCATGGCAGACGGAATCACTATCCTCGTAGGCACCGCTGGACAGGGCGTTATGCGCAGCACCGACAGCGGCGAGTCCTGGCGGCGCGTGGGCATCACGCAGGGCATTCACTCGGACGCTGTGGTGCGTTGCCTGACGCCGGTCCCGGGCACGGAAAGCAGTGTGCTCGCCGGATGCGACAAGGGCATCATCCGCAGCGACGACAACGGCGACACCTGGCACGCGGTCAGCACACCCATGGACGGCACCGCCGTCTGGGCCATCGCCTTTGATCCTTCCAACCCGCAGGTGGGGTTCGCCGGCACCGGCACGCCGAACCCGTGCCAGATCTACCGCACCCGGGATGGGGGCGCCACCTGGGAGCATCGTCCCTGCGAGGTGGCCGCCGAGTGCCCGGCCGTCGGCGTGCCGCGGGTCACCGGCATCGCCATCGATCCCACCAACGGCAACAGCATTTGGGTCGGCATCGAGGTGGACGGCCTGCGTCACAGCTCCGACGGCGGCGACACCTGGGAAACCGTGCCGCACCAGGAAATCCCCAACATGGACATCCACAACGTCACCGTGACCGCCGGCCCGCCGCACCGGGTGGTGGTGATGGTGAATGATGACGTGTTCCTGAGCGACGATGACGGCGGCTCGTGGCGGAACCTGGACGTGCGGCAGAACTTCCCCCTGGGATACCCGCGCGGCATCAAGGTGAAGGCCGACGACCCGCAGACCATCTTCACCACCTTCGGTGACACCACCCCCGGCTCGACGGGAGTGGTCATGCGGTCCACCGACGCCGGAGCCACGTGGAACAGCCTGGACCTGCCTGTCGAGCCCAACACGGCGATGTGGGTAGTGAACTCCCAGGCGCAGAACCCCGACTTCCTGCTGGCCGGCAGCCGGTACGGCTATCTGTACCAGTCGGCGGACGCCGGCGCGTCGTGGAGCAAGTTCAACCGCGAGTTCAGCGAGATCTCCTCGGTGATGTGGTTCCCAAACTGAACGGTTTCGACCATCTGAAGGTTTGAGCGGGTCCGCATCAATTGCGGACCCGCTTCTTTTTGTACGCGCCGAAACCCGTGAGATCACCCTGATGACGTGGGGCATGGGCTGCCGTGATACACTTATCCAGCCTACAAACCGACCCGTCAAACCCGCGGAGGCGAACCACCATGCCCATGGATGTGACTACGAAAATTGCCTTGATTAAACGGCTGGCCGGAGACATCCACGGCCGCCTGGCCGCCAGTTCCGACGAAGACCTGAACGCCCAGTCCGCCTGCTCCGAGTGGGATGTGGGAACCGTGGCGGCGCACCTGGCCGGCGGCGCCGTCCGGCAACAGGAAGCCATGCAGCGAGGGTTGGCCGGCGAGGGTGGACCGCCCGAAGGCGAGAGCATACTGCCCACCCCGGACCAGGTGCAGGCATCCAACGCCACCAGCAACGTGCAGACGCGCCACGACTGGGGCGACGACCTGCTGGACGTTTTCCATCAGAACTACGAGGATCTCGACGAGTTGCTTCGCGGTTGGAGCGACTGGTCCATCGCCTGCTGGCACCGGCGGCGCGGCACCATGTCCGCCGAGAGTTACGTCGACTTGAGGATCCAGGAGCTGGTGATCCACGACTGGGACATGCGCGCCGGCGACACCGGAGTAGGAGATCTGGACTCCGACGGCATCGTCGCACTGCTTCCCGCGTCCGAGATGTGGTACCAGCTGTGCTTCCGGCCCACCGCTACGCTGACCACGCCGGCTGTCTACCGATTCGAAATCGGTGGAGGCGCCGAAGGGGCGACCCTCCAGCACGATGTGGTGGTGACCGGCGACGCTTACACGGTCTCCGAATGCTCCCCGGAAAACCAACCCGAACTCACCATCCGCGCCGATGCCAACACCTACCTGCTTTGCCTGTACAACCGGGTGGACTGGAACACGGCCAAGCGCGCCGGCCGGGTGCGGGTTTCTCAAACCGCAGATACCATCGCACACGTATCGTTGAGAAACCTCGGCCGTTGGTTTGGCGGGCTCTAGATAAACCATACATCAGACCAACCCGATAGGGGAATTGCAGGTGCGGGATACGATGACTTCCTATGACGAAGCGGTAATACGGCAGGAGGTGGCGGTGATCGGGACGCTGGCCCGAGGGCTGCACGAATTCCTGGACGACTTGTCGCCGAATGACCTGCGTCGCCATTCGGCGTGCGACGCCTGGACCGTGCGCGACGTGGCCGGCCACCTGACCAACCGCGCCGAACGGCAGATAACCAGCATGACCCGCGGGCGTCAGGGCGATTCGGCGCCGCCCGCCGGATTCAGCGCGCCCGCGGATAATATGGCCATGTCCGCAGCCAACGCGGACGCCGACATTGCCTACTCCATTTCGCTGGGCGAGGAGTTGGTTCCCACTTTCGAGCGGCACTACCGAGCATTGCACCTGCTGCTGAATAGTTTTGGCGGCGACGATTGGCGCTGCGACTGCTGGCACCCCCGTCGCGGCACCATGACGGCGCGCGAATACGTCAGCCAGCGCATCCAGGAGCTGGCGGTGCACGACTGGGATATCCGCAGCGCCTTCGACCCGCAGGCCCCGCTGCACCCGGATGCCATTCCGGTGCTGCTGGGCATGTCCCAGCGGTGGCTCCGTTCGGCCTACAACCCGGGTGACGACCCACCGGCCAGCGAAATCCGCTACCACTTCGCGCTGTCCGATGCTCAGGCCATCGACGTGGTCGTCGAACCTGACAGCGTGGATGTAGGGTACGGGCTGCACCCGAGCCCGGACGACATCGATATGGTCGTCGCGTGCAACGCCAACACTTACCTGTTACTGGCCTACGGTCGCATCGACGTGGACACCGCAGCAAACAGCCTGGTCGCCATCGGCGAAGAAGGGCTCTTGGAGCGCTTCGCCCGGTGGATGGTGGGGTTCTAACCGCTGGATGGTGGGGTTCTAACCGCGCGCCACCGCCACGACATTAGAAACGGCGAGGGCGGGTGTCATGGCAGACACTGAGGCCAGAAACGACCGTCCCCGCGTCTGTCTCACAGGCGCCACCGGTTACGTTGGTGGGAGGCTGTTGCGGGCGCTGCAACAGGACGGCTATCCGATCCGATGCGTAGCGCGGCGTCCGGAGAACCTGCGCAGCCGCCTCTCTGAAACCACGGAGGTGGTACGCGGCGACCTGTTGGATCACACGTCCCTGATAGAGGCCATGGAGGGCCAGGACGTGGCGTTTTACCTGGTGCACTCCATGGGATCCTCGGGAGATTTCGCCGAGGAGGAACGGCAATGCGCCCAGAACTTCGCCGAAGCCGCGCGTGAGGTCGGCATCCGGCGGATCATCTACTTGGGCGGACTTGGCGCAGATGATCCAAACCCTTCGGACCACCTGAGCAGTCGCCGCAAGGTTGGCGATATCCTTCGGGAATCAGGGGCACAGGTCATCGAGTTTCGGGCCTCCGTCGTCATCGGATCGGGCAGCGTTTCCTTCGAGATGGTGCGGTCCCTGGTGGAAAGGCTGCCGGTCATGATCACGCCGAGGTGGGTGTCGGTGGCGGCGCAGCCCATCGCGATCAACGACCTGTTGGAGTACCTGCGCTGCGCCGTCACCCTGCGGGCGGACGGTCACCGCGTATTCGAGATCGGCGGCGCGGACATGGTCTCTTATGGTGAGTTGATGCGGGAATACGCCTGGCTGAGGGGACTGCGGCGCGTGATGCTCCCGGTGCCGGTGCTCACTCCGCGCTTGTCGAGCCTGTGGTTGGGACTGGTAACGCCACTGTACGCGCGGGTGGGCCGCAAGCTCATCGACAGCCTGCGCAACGCCAGCGTCGTGACGGATCCGTCCGCGTCAGAGACATTCCCGTTTCGTCCCATGGGCGTCCGGGACGCCATCGCGGCGGCGATGCGCAACGAAGACCAGGAGATGGCCGAAACTCGTTGGTCCGATGCACTGTCATCCTCCGGCAAGGCGCGGACTTGGGGTGGCGTCCGTTTCGGGACGCGCCTGGTGGACAAGCGGTCGGTACGCGTGTCCGCCTCGCCGGAGGAAACCTTTGCCCCAATCCGGCGCATCGGCGGCGACACGGGCTGGTATTTCGGCAACTGGTTGTGGCGCGTCCGTGGTTTCATGGATCTCATGGTTGGCGGAGTTGGAGTGCGACGAGGCCGGCGCGACCCGTTCGAACCGGCCGTGGGCGATGCCGTGGATTGGTGGCGAGTGGAACGTTACGAGGCCGGCCACATGGTCCGGTTCTACGCGGAAATGAAACTGCCCGGCCGAGCGTGGCTGCAATTCGAGGTCACGCCGTCGCAGGACGGCAGCGGGTCGGTGATGCACCAGACCGCAGAGTTCGACCCGGTGGGTTTGGGCGGCCTGGTTTACTGGTACGCGCTCTGGCCGGCGCACGCGGCTGTGTTTCGGGGGATGATTCGCGGCATCGCGAGGGCGGCGGACCGGGCGAACGCAGAGTAGGATCCTATGTTGGCTGTGGCTCTATCAGCCGCGCCGCTTACACTTCGAAAATGTCTCGCACCGGGCAGGTGAAATCCGGCAGCACGTCGCCGCCGTCCAGCGTGTCGGCCTCCGTGAACGTCCGCGTCGGTCCGGACTGGGGCAGTGTCGTGATCGTCCGCGCCTCCGGGTCGGTTATCCAGACCAGACGGACGCCATGGCGCAGCCACATCTGTGCTTTATCGAACACTGGAACCGGCCGGTCGTTGGGGGACACTATCTCAACCACCAGGTCGGGAACCACCTGAGCGTACCGTCGCTCACGCACGTCCAGGGGCATCCGCTCGGCGGATATGAACGCCACGTCCGGCTCCCGCACCGTGTCCGGGCCACGCTCCAGCTGCACGCCGGTGTCGGAGCCGAATACCCGGCCCAACCGGCGCGTTTTGACGAAAGGTCCCAACACCATGAGATGGTTAGCCACGATTTGGCCGTGTTCCATTCCGTTCGACACCTTCTTGTGCAGCACCCCCATGATCAACTCTCCCTTCACGCCCTCGCTGTGCAGCCGCAGCAGGTCGTCAGCGGTCAGCAGTTGCGGTTTGGTCGTCGTCATAACCTTGCCCCTTCAAAATGAAACGGTAGTACCCGGCGAGGATGGCGCGATTATACCAACCGCCCCGCTGTAAACCGGCAGAGGCATGTCACTGGACCGCCATACCCGGGGCGATATGATCCCCTATGCTAAAATCCGCCCGATTGCTCAACCTCAATCCCTTCATTCATTTAGGAGCGACCACAATCATGCAGTACGACTACATCGTGGTCGGCGGAGGCTCCGCTGGCTGTGTCATGGCCACCCGACTTTCCGAGTTGACTGACAAGTCCGTCATCCTGCTGGAAGCTGGCCCCGACTATCCCGACTTCGAGCATCTGCCCGAGGACCTCAAACAGGGCAACAACACCTGGCTGTCCGCGTATGGGCCACACAGCTGGGACCTGCGCGGGCGAGCCACCCCCTTGCAGGACGAGCCGATGATCATCCCGCGCGGCAAGGCCATGGGCGGCTCGTCGTCGATCAACGGTCAGGTCGTGTTCCGCGGCATTCCAGAGGACTACGACCTGTGGGCCGAGTGGGGCAACGACGAGTGGAAGTTCACCGACTGCCTGCCCTTCTTCCGCAAGATGGAGAACGACTGGGACTACAGCGGCGACGACTTCCACGGCTCCGAGGGCCCTCTGCCCGTGCGCCGGCCCAAGCGGCAGGACTGGCTGCCCTTCAACACCGCTTTCTACGACGCCTGCGTCCGCCTGGGCATCCCCGAACATCCTGACCAGAACGCCCCCGACTGCTACACCGCCGTGTCGCCGCGACCGATGAACAACATCGACGGCGTGCGAATGAGCACCTCGCTGACTTTCCTGAGCACGGCCCGTCACCGGCTCAACCTGACGGTGCGCGGTAACATCCACGCCCGCCGCGTCGTGCTCGACGGTAACAAAGCCGTGGGCGTCGAGGTGGAAAGCGGAGGCGAGATCTTCACCGTCGAGGGTAAGGAGATTGTGCTGTGCAGCGGCACCATCGGGTCCGCGCAGATGCTGCTCCTGTCGGGCATCGGACCCGCTGACCACCTGCGCGAGATGGGGATCCCGGTGAACCATGAGCTGCCCGGCGTCGGCATGAATTTCCGCGATCATCCCGCCGCCTACATCCTGTTCCGCGGCGAGGGTGAGGAGCCGGACACCTTTGCGCCCAACATCCAGGTGGGTCTCCGCTGGAGCGCGGACGACTCGCCAACCAGGGCCGACTTCCAGATCACGCCCACGCTGATGACCAGCGAACACCGGCCCTCCAGCATCAGCTACGACGGCTCCGGCTTCCACTTCGGCCTGAGCGTGGGCCTGCAGAACGCGGTAGGGTTCGGCCGTCTCTCGCTGCAATCCACCGACCCGGCGGTTCAGCCCGATCTCGACTATCAGCTATTCAGCGATCCTTACGACCGCCAGCGCATGCGCCAAGCCATCCGCAAGGCGCTGGAAATCGCCGGGGAGTCTCCGTTCAAGGAGTTCATTGTCGAGCGGCTGAATCCGATGGACGCCGACCTGATCAGCGACGACGCGCTGGACAACTGGATACTGCGCAATGCCTACACCCAGCACCACATCGCCGGCACCTGCAAGATGGGGCCGTCTAGTGACCCCATGGCCGTCGTCAGCCAGCACGGCCAGGTTCACGGCATCGCGGGCCTGCGCGTCGCCGACGCCTCGGTAATGCCGGACGTCATCCGCGCCAACACCAACGCCACCACCATCATGATCAGCGAGCGGGTTTCGGAGTTCATCAAGGCGGGAGTGTGAACCTCCTCGGCGTACCAGCCATTAGGGCCTCCGCATGACCAGCTATCATGGCGGCGCATTTTTCAACGCCATTGGCAACGAGTTTGATCGTCTCGATGGGATTGATGAAGTCATCAGCGCCGACGTGCTGGATGCCTGGTTTCCTCCATCGCCTGAGGTGTCCCGCATCCTGGGCTGGCGCCTGAACTGGGCCATGCGGACGTCTCCCCCCACCGGGAGCGAGGGCTTGATCAGCCGAATTGCGGAGGCCCGTGGAGTCGCCAAAGAGTCGGTGCTGCCCGGAGCCGGCTCGTCCACCCTCATTTTCCTGGCCTTCAGGGAATGGTTGAGCGCCGACTCGCGGATACTGCTGCTGGAACCCACCTACGGCGAGTACGCTCACGTCGCCGAAAATATTGTCGGGTGCCGTATTGACCGCTTGACGTTGAGTCCTGACGATGGCTTTTGCGTGGACGTTGCGCAGCTCGAGGATCGGCTCAGCCGAGGATACGACTTGACGGTCATCGTGAACCCGAACAACCCCACCGGGAGGCACATTCCCCGGCAGGATCTGATCGACGTCCTGTCCCGGGTATCGCCTCAAACTCTGGTGTGGATTGACGAAACCTACGTGGATTACGTTGATGCCGGAGAGTCCCTGGAGCAGTTTGCCGCGACCAGCCGGAACGTGATCGTCTGCAAGTCAATGTCCAAGGTCTATGCGCTCAGCGGCCTCCGTGTGGGATACCTTTGCGGCCATCCCGATCTGCTTGATCCCTTGCGGATGCTGACCCCACCGTGGGCGGTAAGCTTGCCCGGTCAAATCGCGGCGGTAACGGCCTTGCAGGACGCGGAATATTACCGGCAGCGATATAGCGAAACCCACTGTCTTCGGGAAGGGCTGCGCGACAGCTTGTTGGAATTGGCTGATTTCAGGACTGTTCCCGCCGTTGCCAACTATCTTCTCTGCCAATTGCCACTGGGGTGCCCGACTGCCGGCTCGTTCATCTCCCGCTGCCGGAAGGAGAAACTCTTCCTGCGGGATGCGTCGGCAACGGCGCCCAGCCTGGACAACCGCTGGTTTCGCATCGCAGTGAAGGATGCCGAGACCAACCGGCGCATGACTGAGATCATCGGCCGGTCGTTGAGCTGAACGCACTGCTCGCCATCGTATTGAGGAATTGTTGGCGTTCGGCAACAACATGAGACGGTATCTCCGGCCGGCGGCGCTGGCATCGGCGACGGCGATCATCTTTGCCGTGATCGCTCTGGCAATCTTCGCGCCGCTGCAAGGGGCGGCGCCGTCCCAGGGACCGCCTCCTCCGGTGACGCCGCCGCCCGTGCCGACGCCCACGCCGGTGGTTTTGGGAGTCCCGGCGAAGGTGGAAGCCACGCCCACCGGCCACACCGGCGAGGTTTTCGTGGTATGGAAGCCCGCGCTGAATGCCACTGTCCACTGGGTATGGTCCGCGAAATGGGACAACACCGGCGGCAAATGGACCCGGGGCGAAGATGGTTCCGTGGTTGTAACCGGCTTGGAAGCCGATCAGGATTACTGGTTCCGAGTCATCGCCGGGCGGGAAATCCCCGGCCAGCCTACGCAATGGTCCAGATGGAGCAATTGGGCCAAAGCCGCGCCCGAGGAGCAACGGTTCACCATTCAGCTGGTCTGCATCAACGTCGTGCGCAAGCCCTGTCAGGAGCTTGCCGCGATCGACGCATCCCCGCAGTTTGGCGGCCTCATTCAGCGGGTCAAGCACCGCACCGGCGGCCGCGTGGTGTTTGAGCTTACTTCCTACCCTGAACTCGGACTGCCCGACACCGAGGCTGTAGACTTGCTCAAGAACGGCATCGTGGACATGGCGGAAATCTATCCTGCCCATGTCTCCGGCGATCTGGCGATAATCGAGGCGGTTAACCTGTGGGGCCTCTATCCCGACCTGGAAATTCAATTCGCTGCGGTCGAAAAGAGCCGCGACGCCGTCCGCGCCGTGATTGAGCGCGCCACCAAGAGCGTGGTCATCACCGAACACTACACGGACAGCAACTACATCTTCTCTTCCCGTCCCCTGCATTCCCTCGATGATTTCACAGGATTGCGGACGCGCAGCTACCGTCCTCCATTGGACGAGATGTTGGCCGGGATTGGCGCCCATCCCCACTTCGTCGATTATTTTGACGTGTACGACGCGCTGGAAGATGGGCTGGTCGATGCCGCCATATCCTGCGGGACTTGCGGTTTCAGCCAACGTTGGTTCGAGGTTGCCAAATATCTCTACGGACCAATTAACGGCTCGTCCAGCGTTACCTGGATTGTCATGAGCCGCGACCGGTGGAATGAAATCCCGCCGGAATTACAGGCCATCATTGTCGAAGAGGGCAATCGCCATTGGGAATCCGTACAGGGTTCGGCTGTAGCAGATTGGGAGCCGGAAGCCATTGATGGGAATACGGCCGGCGGCATGGTTCATGCCGAGCTATCCTCGGAAATCCACGAGGCCATGTTCCAGGCCAACCTCAAAAGCGTGCTACCTCGCTGGACGGAGCGGGCCGGCGGTCCCCACTCCGAAGCCGTCCGCATTTTCAACGAGATCATCGGCCCCATCATCGACGTCCACATCAGCCCTGACGGCTTCGCGGCATTCCCGGTACCGGGCTACCCGGGAGTGGCCGGGCACGTCACCATAAACGTCACCGATACTCCCAGCGGCCCCGAAGCTATGGCCATCACGCCTTGCGACGGCCCGACGGCCCCGCTCTTTTCGGTGGCTCACGGCAGTGGCAGCCCTCACGGCGGCGGTAGCCCTACCGGCGCATCCTGCGGTGAGCAGCCGGGCACCAACTTCAACACGACCCCGCTGGTATCCAGCGGCCACAATTTCAAGATACCGATGGCCTGCATCGACCTCTTGGCAGTGGATTGTGAGCTAGCGGGGGGCGCTTACCGTCAGAGATGGGACATTGGCTTTACCGAGCGCGTCAAGCGCCGCACCGAAGGCCAGGTGCAGTTTGAAGTCACGTCGTTCCCTGAAATGGGCGCTTCCGGCGCGAACTCGCTGCGTCTCATAGAGGACGGCACGCTGCCAGCCGCGCAAATCTATCCCCCATATATCAGCGGCGACCACCCCATCGTGGACATCGCCGGACTCTGGGGCCTTCATCCCAATCAGGCGACCAATCTCGCCGTTATTGACGCCGTGCAGCCGGCAATGGCCGAACTGACCGAAGCCAATGGAGGCGTCCAGATAGCCTACATGATGAGTGGCGATTACTACCTGTTCTCCCGGAAGGGAGTCCACGATAACCCGCGCGACTGGCAGGGTTTCAAAGTTTTCAGCCATGACGATGCTCTCAGCGACCTGCTATCGGGCATGGACGCCGCGCCGCAGCACCCCGCTTTCTCTGTCGTGTACACGGCCCTCGATCGCGGTGTGTTTGACGGCGCGATTACATGCGCCTCGTGCGGACTTGCACAACGTTTGTGGCCAGTTGTCGATTATATAGTCGGTCCCTTCTTCAACGTCTCTCACAGCTGGCTAACTGTCAACCGGGAGCTTTGGGACACCATACCGCTAGACTTGCAGAACATCATCCTGGAAGAAGGCGCGCGCCATGCCTACCTCAGCCGCTACCTCGTATTGACGCAATTCGATCCGGACGCGGTTAGGCAACACGTTGACCACCGTCTGAAATCCGCGCATTTCTCTTACGCAATACGGGAAGAGATGCGCCTGGCCGCCATTGAAAACGTCATTCCCCGCTGGGTGGAGCGCGCCGGCGGCTCTCACTCCGGCGCGGTCCGTATTTTCAACGAGCATGTGTATCCAATCGTTGGCGTTTACATCAACCCCGACGGTTCCGCCACGATAGAACCGTAACCGGCGCCGCGCGCGCCAACACCACCGCGAGTTATTGGGATGAACTTCGAGACCATCGCCGCCCAGGCGGCCCACCAGATTGACGCGGCTACGGGCGCCGTCGCGCCGCCCATCTACCTCTCGACCACCTTCGAGCGGGACCCCGACGGCGAATACTCCCGGGGGTTCGTGTACTCCCGCTCCGACAACCCCAACCGGCGCGCGCTGGAGCAGTGTCTGGCCCTGCTGGAGGGTGGGGAGGAGGGCAATGCAATGGCGGCCGCCTTCGCGTCCGGTTCGGCGGCGACCGCGGCGGTGTTCCAGGCCCTTGCGCCTGGCGACCACGTGATCGCGCCGGACGACTGCTACCACGGCACGTCCCGGATGCTGCGGGAGGTGTTTGCCCCCTGGGGTCTGCAAACCAGTTTCGTCGACATGACGGACGTGGATTCAGTGAGCGAGGCCGTGCGGCCCAACACCCGCCTCATCTGGGTTGAAACGCCCTCCAACCCGCTGCTCAAGATCACCGACATCGCTCGGATGGCCGACATCGCCCATTCCGCCGGCGCCCGGTGCGCCTGCGACAACACCTGGGCCAGCCCGATGCTGCAACGGCCCTTCGAGCTGGGTGCGGATCTGGTGGTGCATTCGACCACCAAGTACCTGAGCGGACACGAGGACGTGACCGGCGGCGCCGTGGTCGCTCGCGAGGATTCCGACATCTTCCAGCGGGTGCGGCTGATCCAGAACCTGTGCGGCGCGGTGCCCTCTCCGTTCGACTGCTGGCTCACCCTGCGCGGGATCAGAACGCTGCCGGCGCGGATGCCTTATCACTCCGCCAACGCCGGACGGTTGGCCCGCTTTCTGTACGACAACCCAAGAGTGTCGGCGGTGTACTATCCGGGTCTGGCCGACCATCCCGGCCACGATATCGCCGCTCGGCAGATGTCCGACTTCGGCGGCATGCTGTCGTTCCAGGTAGCCGGCGGACGGGACGCCGCCATGGACGTGGCGGCCCGGGTCCGGCTGTTCGTGCGCGCCACCAGCCTGGGCGGGACGCAGAGCCTCATCGAGCACCGCGCCTCCATCGAAGGGCCGGATACGCAAACCCCTGACGACCTGCTTCGGGTCTCGGTGGGGCTAGAGAATGCCGACGACGTGATAGCGGACCTAGCGCAGGCGCTGGGCTGATCGCCAAAGTCACTGGCAGCGCTACCCTATGATACTATCTGACCCAACGCAACCTGACGGCGCAACTGGGGAACAGACAACATGGCTCGAATCAACGACTTCCCACAGAATCCCGATGACGCTGATCCTGGGGTCCAGCGGGGCATGTCGTACATCGCCGCTCTCGACTTCGATGCGGCGATTGAAGAATTTGACGCGGTGATTTCCAACGATCCGGAGAACTCGCAAGCTTGGTGCTGTCGCGCTATCGCTCTGACCAGTTTGGGCTTCGAAGAAGAGGCCATGGACTGCTATGCCCGAGTGCTGGAGTGGGACCCCGATAATGCGTCCGCTCGTCTCGGGCGCGGCGGCATCTACGCTAGCTGGGACGAATTGGGCCTGGCGTTTGAGGAAATGAACCGGGCCATCGCCAGCGAACCGGACAAGGCGGGAGCGTACCTTGCCCGCGCCACCCTATATGTTCATGCTGACGAACTGGAACTTGCCATGGACGATTTCGACCACGCCGTTGATATCGACCCTTCCGACGCCCAAGTCCACTACCACCGCGCTGAACTCTGCTCCCAACTCGGTTTGTTCAACGAGGCTATGCAGTCCTATGACACAGTGATCCAGCTCGATCCCAACAATTTCGATGCTTATATGGGGCGGGGGGCTATCCATGCCGATGATGGCAGCTTTCGCAAGGCTCTAACCGATTTCAACCGCGCCATCAAGATCGACCCCGACGATGCCCACGCATACCTGGCCCGCGGCGGCGTGCGCGAAGCCACCGGCAAGCAGCGCCAGGCCCTAAGCGATTACAATCGTGCGATACGTCTCGCGCCGGATTATGCTTTTGCCCATTTCATCCGGGGCCAGGTTCTTCTGGGCCAGGGCAAGACCGCCGCAGCACTTGCGGACTTCGAAACTGCCGTAACCCTGGAACCGGACAATCCCGGCGGGTACATAGGGCGAGGCTGCACCTACATCGAGCAGGGAAACGCTGCCCAAGCTATTGAAGAATTCAACACTGCAATCAGCATGGATCCGAGCAACCCCGCTCCGTATTTCCAACGCGGTGTGGCTTATTTGCATCAGGGCAATGAGGCGCAGGCTGAAGCGGACATAAACACCGCCGGAGCGCTGGGCCTCGATCCGGAAACCATCGAAGCGATCATGTCGGCTCTGTGATTGCCGCAGCGCGACTGCTTCGCCCATACGCCAAAAAACCACCCGTTACAGGAGGCTTACCATGTTTGACTTGCTGATCACCGGTGGAACCGTGGTGATGCCCACCGAAGCCGCTGCGGTGGACATCGGAGTGCAGGACGGACGCATCGTCGCCATCGGCGCGCCGGGCACACTCGTCGACGAGGCCGTCCAGACCATCGATGCCACCGGCCGCATCGTGACCCCCGGGGGCATAGAACCGCACATCCATGCGGCCGCCAACGTGCAGCCCGGGGTGCACCAGCAGGTCGAGGGCGTGCCCAACGCCGGCCCGCTGGAGCACTCCCTCGGCGCTATCTGGGGCGGCACTACTACCGTGGTTGACTTCGCGCCGGCCCCGAACGAGGGGGAGCTGGTCGGCGGCATCCTCGATTTCCTGTCGGTGTGGGAGGGCAACACCTACGCCGACTACTCTGCCCACGTCATCTACCGCACCAGCAACACCGCTGACAGCATCGCGCGGGTGGGCGAGCTGATCAACAACGATTTCCCCAGCGTCAAGATATTCACCACCAACATCCGCCCGCCCCAGGACCCGCCCTTGAGCCTCACGCCCACCGGGCGAATCGACAACGGGCGCCTGAACGACCTGACCGCGCAGTTGGCCCGACACGATGGCGTCCTGGCCGTTCACGCCGAGGACGACGAGATCGTCATGTACAACTACCTGCTGGCGCAGCAGCGTGGCATGTGGGACTGGTACAACGCCCACCTGATTCACTCCAAGGAAGTGGAGGACGTGGCATTCCGTGACGTGATACGCATCGCGGAGCACAACGGCGCCGGCATGTACTTCGTCCACGTCACCGGCAACGACGGCGTCAACGCCGTGGCGGCGGCGCGCAGTCGGGGGCAGGCGGTGTACGGCGAGGTGCTTACCCTGGCCCTGTCCTTCAACGCCTTCCAGTACCGCGAACCCGACGGCATGAAGTACCACACCTACCCGTCGCTCAAGTATCCCGAAGACGGCAGCGACCTCTGGACCGGACTGCTGGGCAACAACCTGACCTTCACCGCCACCGACAGCAGTTTCACCACCTATCTGGACAAGACGGCGGGGCGCAACGTCCTGGACATGCGCGGCGGCAACATCGGCATCGAAATCCGCATGGGCGTTAACTACTCGGAAGCAGTGGTGCGACGCGGGATGTCCCTGACCCAGTTCGCCAATATCACCGCCACCAACGCCGCTCGCCTGCTGGGGATGTACCCGCAGAAGGGCGTCATCGCCCCCGGCAGCGACGCCGACTTCGCTATCATCGACCCCAGCATCCACAAGCGCCTCACCATGGACGACCTGCACCTGCGCGACTACAGCCCGTGGGAGGGTTGGGAAATCTTCGGGTGGCCGACGACGGTGATCCTTCGCGGCAAGGTGATGGTGGACAACGGGCAGTTGCTGGGTACGCCCGACGACGGCCGGCGGGTGCGCCGCCGCATCGACCCGGCCGTGCTGCAACGCCCGGCGTTTTAGTCCCAAGACCACGGCGCCATCACACCGGCTGGCGGTCCCCGAGCCAACTCGCCATCGCCGCTATCGTGAACGAAACACAGGACAACGTCCTCTTCTGCCGGTTCTGCGGACACCTGAGTCCGGCTCCTGAAGCGGCCGATGCGCCTCCCGCCAGCGCCAGGTGCGCCAGGTGCGGAGCGTATTCCGGGCTGGAAGCCGTCGCCGAAGTCGACGCCCGGGAACGGTCACGCCGGATCAGGCTAGAATTCCTGCGTAGCCGTCTGCTCCGCCTGGCCTTGGTGGTGTTGCCGCTGGTGGGCTTGGGCATGTGGGTTCTCTGGACATACACCGGTCTGCCTCCGGACCCACCGGCTCCCTCAACTCGCATCGGGGATACCACCGTAGCCACCGCAGCTGGCGACTGGCCGCAAGCCGGGCACGGCGCTACCAATTTAGCCTCCGGCAGTGATCTGACCCTTGCAACAGGAACGGCTCCGGAGACCGCATGGAGCTACGTTGCCGGTTCCCCAATCGTTGCACCGCCGGCAGTATTCGGCGACCGAGTGTACCTGACCGACGAATCCGGAAACGTGACTACGCTGGATCGGGAAACCGGAGACGTTGCCTGGCGGTACGAGTCGGGCATGGTCGCCGGGGTGACCCCGGCCGTAGCAGATGGCCTGGTGTTCGTCGTGTTTCGACCTGGCCTCGTATCCGCTTTGGAGGCGGACACCGGAGAAGTCGTTTGGTCCCGTCGACTGCGAACCGCGTCCCTACCGTCTCCCACCATCGCGGACGGCCGGCTGTACGTGGCGGAAAGCGACAAGAACCGTCTTCTCGCCCTGGACGCCGCCAACGGCGATAAGTTATGGGAGTATCGTCTCAAGGACTGGGTAATCGCGCCGCCGGTCGTGATCGATGGCAAAGTGATCGCCACGGCCAACGACGCCAACGTCCACGTCATTGACGCCAAGACCGGACAACGGCGCATGATCTACGACGCTGGCCGGTCCCGCTGGGTGCGCGGTGGCCCCATCGCCACCGAGGACCTGCTTCATTTCAGCAGCTTCAATGGGAGGATCTGGGGCATTGATTACCAGGGACACCGTTATCCGTTGGAGCGGCAGATCCTGTACTTCCGGACCCTGTTGTGGGTTTGGGGGTTCGTGACACAGGGCCCGGTGCAGCAGGGCCTGGTCTGGTCGTCGTGGAGCGTGGAAGACCAGCCCTATCAACCGGCGCTTTCGGGCACGACGCTGGTCGTGGCGGACGCCATCGGCCCGGTCACCGGGTTGAGCTCCGTCGACGGAGGGGTTCTTTGGGAGATCGACGTGGGAGCGGACATCACAGCCCCCGCCACCATCGCGGGACCCGTCGCATTGGTGGGCGATGAACACGGGCGCGTAACCGCTTTGTCGGTCGCCGACGGGTCGACAGAATGGCAAACGCAGCTGGATGGTCCAATCACAGCGTCGCCCATCGCAGCGGGAGGCCTGGTTCTCGTCCCCACCGCTGCCGACGGTGGGACGCTGGTCGCGTTGAGAGCTATTACGAACTGACCGCCCAGCCGGCATGACCTCCAGGAGAGGCGCCCCACGGTCGGGCGCCTCTCCTCATTTCGGCCAGCGGAGCGCCGCAATGTCCCGCGCCGGCGCACACCTGAATCCCGCGCCGTGATAATACGATCCATTGACCCACGTGATATTGCAGCGTCGGTAACATAACGAAATTCGTCTTTACAGGCTGCTAAACGGCGTATTAGTCTTGCCAACATCGATTTATTCGCCGATATTCGGTTGCCCCACTGGAGAACATGAGCACATATCTCTATACGTCATGACTGGTGATGATCGGGTTGTTCACCTGGCCGGCTGCCTGAAGCAGCGCAAACGGAGGTTCGCATCATGAAACGACGCCGCAAAACGACCCCGACTGCCCTGATCCTGATCGCTATCTCGCTCACGCTGACATTCGTGATTGCCTGCGGTGGAGCGGCAACCGCGCCCGCTCCGGAATCCGACACCGCTTGGGCCCCCTCCAGTGCAGCCGCAGGCGCACAAACTGCGCCCACCGCCGCGCCTTCCGGCGGTTCGTCTCAGGCAGCCCAACCCACCGCTGCCGCAGCGCCAGCCCAGCCGGCAGCGTCTTCCGGCAGCTCCGCCCCGGCCGCCGCGGCTGAACCGACACCTACGGTCCAGCCGGTGGAGGTCCAGGCGCCCGAAACCGACTGGGTGACTCGCGGGAAGCACGGTCGGACCATGAAATGGGTGGCTCGCAACAACCCCGGCTTCTGGGACGTTCACTACGGGGCGAGCCTGACCACTACGCTCACGCCTTCCGGCGTCAGGTTCAACCAGCTGGTGGAATATAACCCGGTGAACCCGGAAGAGATCATCGGGGACCTGGCCGAGAGTTGGGACGTCAGCGAAGACGGCACGGTATATACCTTCTACCTGGCCGAAGCGAACTGGTCCGACGGGCAGCCGGTGAAGGCCAGCGACATCGTCTTCAGCCTGGACCGCATCACCCTTCCCGACGCCTTCCGCGGGCGCACCAACAGCCTCCGCAACTTCTACGAGCACAAGACCGCGGAGGTGATCGACGACCGGACGGTGCGGATGCCCATCAAGTTCCCGGCCGCTACCTTCATGGTCAACCTCGCATCTGACTACATGAAGATGTACCCGGAGCACGTGGTGGGCCAGTTGACCCAGGAGGACGCCAACTGCTGCCCCGAGAACATGCTGGGCTCCGGCCCGTTCATCTACAAGGCCGGCAGTTGGCAGAAGCAGGAGTCCTACGAGTACGTCAGGAATGACGACTACTTCAAGGCTCCGCGCCCTTACTTCGACGGGTTCAAGGTCTTCCTGATCCAGGATGTGGCCCGGTCCATTGCCACGCTTAAGGTCGGACAGGCCGACGGGACCTACTACCCGGTGCTGTCGACCTACACGGAATTCGTCGAGCAGTTGGAGGAAGACACCGACGGACGCATGCGCGCCCTGTTCATGCAGAACGTTCAGCGCGCCGGGCTCAATTTCAACTGGCTGGTCGAACCCTATGACGACCCCCGGGTCCGAACGGCGCTCTGGATGGTCATCGACCAGGAGGAGATCGTCCAGAAGATACTGCGCGGCAACGGGACGGTGGGCACCCACTTCCACGTCGGGTTCGCTCCCAACGAGAGCGTCGAGGCGCTGTACGAGCTCCCCGGCTACCGCCGTGACGCCGACGGAACCAAGGCGCAGGCCGACCTGGACGAGGCCCGCCGGCTGCTGGCCGAAGCCGGGTACCCCGACGGGTTCAGCGGAACCATCACCTCCATCCTCACCGGTTGCACCGCGACCTCCGCCCAGCTGGTCAGCGACATTTGGAAGCGTGAGCTCAACCTGGACATGACCATCGAGTCCAGCGACGTGGCGACGCTGTACGCCAAGTGGCGCAGCAACGACTACGGAGTGATCGTCGGCTGCGGCAGCGGCATCATCCTCCCGGACCCGTCCGACATCCTGAACCAGTGGTACGGCATCGATACCATGCGAAACTCGGGCAACTGGACCACCACCGAGTTCGAAGCGCTCAAGGCGGCCCAGGCCAAGGAGCTTGACCCCGAAAAGCGCAAGGAACTCTTCGCCCAGATGGTCGAACTGCTGCGCGCTGAGGTTCCTCACTACCTGCCCACCGGTTGGATGCACGCCGGCGGCACGCTGGATTACCGCATTCGCAATTACCACGTCCCCAGGACCATCCAGATGATCCACAAGCTGGACCACATGTGGTGGGACGAGGATGCCGAGAAGCCGCCCATCGGCACGGGCTACCAGCCGTAGGCATGACAGGACTTCTGCTACCCACGGAGGAATTTGACGTTCGCCAGGCCCGACCCCGGGAGGCATGATGACCACCTATATCGTGAGGAGGCTGCTCCTCTTCATACCCACCATCCTCATCGTGACCATCATCATCTTCCTGCTGATGTGGATCGTGCCTGGCGACACGGCGATGCTCATCCTCACGGGAAACGACCCGAATGAGGGCGGGCGGGTCAGCCTGGAGGACGTAGAACGCCTGCGCGCCAAGCTGGGCCTGGACCGGCCCGTCCACATCCAGTACGGCGACTGGCTGTGGGACATGCTCCGCGGTGACCTTGGCGAGTCGCTGTGGTACCAGACCCCGGTGATTGACGAACTTGGAGGACGGTTCGTGACCACCGTGCAACTGGCAGTGATGGGCATGGGACTGGCTTTCCTCATCGCGGTGCCCCTGGGGATCATATCCGCGGTGAAACAGGACACCAAGGTCGACTACATCAGCCGGCTGGTGGCGCTGCTGGGCATCGCCATGCCTACGTTCCTCATCGCGATTATCGTGACGTACGTGCTGGCCTACGTATTCGACTGGCTGCCGCCGCTGGACTACGCCAACCTGTGGGAAGAGCCGCTGACGAACCTGCAGCAGATGGTATTTCCGGCGCTGGCCATCGCATTCCATGATCTTGCGTTCACCGCCCGTGTCACCCGGTCTTCCATGCTGGAAACAATGCGGGACGACTACGTTCGCACGGCTCGGGCCAAGGGCCTGGCCGAGATGGCCGTTATCGGGAGACACGCCCTGAAAAACGCCCTGTTGCCCATCATCACGGTGTCGGGCTACCAGTTCGGCAGGTTGTTGGGCGGCGTCGTCATCGTCGAGGTGATCTTCCTGGTCCCGGGCATCGGAAACATGCTGATCGATGCAATCCTCCATCGGGATTTCGTTGTGATCCAGGCGGTGGTCGTGCTGGTGGCGGCGGTGGTCATGTTTCTGAACCTGGTCATCGACCTGATCTACGGGATACTCGACCCGAGAATCCGCTATCAGTAGCGTACCGAATTCAACGGAGCAGATCATGGCAACTCGCGACATCGCCGCAGAGGGCGGCTCCCCAGTTCGCAATGCGTTGTTGGGTATCCCGGCTGCGTACCGGTCCACCGTTGGGCTCGCTCGCCGGAAACCGCTGGGCGCGGTCGGCGGCGCCATCGCCCTCATTTTCATACTGATCGCCATTGCCTCCCGGTTGGCGATTCTGCCTGTGCCGGATCCGTACGCCTCGGTCGGGGACATTTTCCTCGGGCCCAGCCGAGAGTATCCGATGGGGACGGATGTCATCGGAAGGGACATTCTGTCGCGCGTACTGTACGGAACCTGGATATCCCTGTACGTCGGCATTGGCAGCGTCCTGATCGGGATCACCGCCGGGTTTATACTCGGCATCACCAGCACCTACGCCGGCGGTTTCGTTGACCTCGCTTTCCAGCGGGTTGTAGATGCCCTGATGTCGATCCCCGGCCTGATCCTCGCGCTGGCCATCATGGCCGTGCTCGGCTCCTCCTTGAACAACGTCATCCTGGCCATCGTCATCGGGATGCTCGCCCCCGTGATCCGCACGGTGCGCTCCCAGGTGCTGACCCTGAAAGAAATGGACTATGTGACCGCCGCGAGGGCCATCGGCGCCAGACCGAACCGCATCGTTTTCCGGCACATCATGCCCAACTGCTTCGCCATCTACATCATAATGGCGACCTACTATCTTGGGTTCGCCATCATCATAGAGGCGTCGCTGAGCTTCCTGGGCGTAGGAGCGCCGCCGGACGAACCCAGCTGGGGCGGCATCCTGACCGTCGCCAGCCGCGAAGCGCCGGAGACGGGCATCTGGTTGCTGGTCTTCCCCGGCATCTTCATCTTCATAGCCGTGCTGGCTTTCAACGTGCTGGGCGATGCTCTGCGCGACGTCCTGGACCCCCGGCTCCGCGGCCGTTAGGCGCACATTAGACAACCCGCAACATAGAACGCCCCAAAAGACTGCCGCTCCGACGTTATTCAGCGTCGGGGCGGTTTTTGATTGCGAGTGGATACCGCGACCAGCGTCGCGGGCAATAATCCAACAGCGTTTTTCACCGATGCTCATACCAACACGATATCGCCAATGAACATTTGACAAGCGGCAACCTTGTGAGTAGCATCCCCCAACACTGGTCAATCCGGCCAGAGTAATGCGGACGGTTCACAGTCGTCCGAGCAGCCGCGTTGAATTGGAATGCATACGGAGGGTTCGCCAATGAAGTTCCGACGAATCGGAAGACCCCAATGGTTGTTGCTCGTGAGCTGCGCAGCCTTGTTGATGGTAGGGTTGGCCTGCGGCGAAACCGCTGCGCCCGAAACCACCACTGCGCCGAGCCAGGCGGAACAGTCCCAGCCGGCGGCCGCCGGTAGTGCTGCCCCGGCAGCCCCGACCCCGACCTACACGCCCATGCCGACGCGGGTTCTGGACGCGACGCCGACCCCCGTTCCGGTACCGACAGCGGCGCCCGTAGACGAACGCCCGGACTGGTGGCAGGAAGGGGAAGGCAAGCACTATCGCGGCACCTTCCCGATGGTTGGCAACAGCAACCCCGGCTTCTGGGACGTGCACTACGGTGGCTCCCTCAATACCACCCTGATGCCTTCCAGCCCTCGATTCAATCAGCTGGTCGAGTACAACCCCGTCATGCCGAGCGAAATCATCGGCGACCTGGCTTCCACGTGGGAAGTGAGCGACGACGGCACCGAGTTCGTCTTCCATCTGAAGGAAGCCACCTGGTCGGACGGAATGCCGGTAACAGCGGAAGACGTCGTCTTCAGCCTGGACCGCATCACCCTGCCGGGAGCCCAGCGAGCGCGCACCGGCTTCCTCCGCGCGTTTTATGAGCACCAAACCGCCGAGGTGATCGACGACAAGACCGTGCGCGTGCCTCTGAAGTATCAAGCGCCTACCTTCATGCCGAACCTCGCGTCGGACTACATGAAGATGTACCCGAAGCACATCGCAGAGGATTTGACGCAGGAAGAAGCCAATCAGCCGGAGAACCTGATCGGTTCTGGCCCCTGGCTGCTGGACGGATGGCAGAAGGACGTGAGCTACACCTTCGCGCGCAACGAGACGTATTTCAAGGAAGGCCGCCCGTTCTTCGACGGCATCATCGTGCACCTTATCCCAGACACCGCTCGCCGCATCGCCGCGCTGCAAGCCGGCCAGGTCCTGGGAACCTTCAACCCGTTCACCGGCGTAAACCGCCCCGAAGCTATGGCGGTATTGGAGGACGAGACCGGCGGCCAGGTACGTGCCCTGATCCTTCCCAGCGCCGGTTTCGAAGCGTTCTTCCTCAACAATGCCAAGCCACCGTTCGACGACGAACGAGTTCGCCAGGCCTTCTATCTGGGCCTGGACCGGGACCTGGGCATCGAGCGCGCCGTCAGGGGCTTCGGCCAACCGGGCACCTTCTTCTCCCCGGGAGTGGTCGAGCAGCTGGATGACCTGCGGGCCAACAACCCGGCGTTCGCTGAAGACCGCACCGCTGCGATTGCGGAAGCCAAGCGGTTGCTGGCCGAAGCCGGTTACCCTGACGGGCTCTCTGTGAAGATGAACACCCGCAACGCTATCCCCACCTTGCCGGCCGCGGAAGTCGCAGGCGAGCAATTGCGTCGGGATATTGGCCTCGATATCGAAATCGTGCCCAACGACCTCGCCACCATGTACGCCGTGATGCGCGACGGGACGCACGACATTTCTACCGTCGGCACGGGCATCATCCTGACCGACCCGGCGGACATCCTCAACCAGTTCTACCTGCAGGATGTTCTGCGCAATCCGCAGAACTGGCAGGATGACCGGATCGACGAGCTGATCGACCTGCAAAACCGGGCCATCGACCAGCGTGTCCGGCAGGGCCACCTGGAAGAGATCGCCGATATCCTGCACACCGGCAAGAGCCACTTGGTGGTGTACTTCTGGGGAGGAGCTGGCGGAGCGTTGGACTACCGCATAAGGAACTTCCACCTGCCGCCCACCGTCCAGCAAATCCACAAATGGGATCACGTCTGGTTCGACCCGGACCGCGAGCAACCCGCCGAGTCCGGTTATCAGCCGTAATCCTGGAAGAGCGGTGCGTCCCGAGCCAAAGGGACGCATCGCTCAAAACTTATGCAGCCGGTTGACCTCACAAACTGAGGGTGCAAGGTGTACGCATACATAGCCCGCAGGGGCCTGCTCTTCATACCCACTATCCTGCTTGCCACCATCCTGGTGTTTGGCCTCTTCTGGATTGTGCCAGGCGACGCCGCCATGATGATCCTGACAGGCGAGGAGGGCGACGGCGGCAAGGTCACCGAAGAGGACATCAAGCGCGTTCAGAAAGAACTGGGCCTCGACCGCCCGGTGTACATCCAATATGGCGATTGGCTTTGGAAAATCCTCCAGGGCGACTTTGGCGATTCGGTATGGTACGGAACTCCCGTCCTGGATGACCTCAAAGACCGGTTTTTCATAACCCTGGAATTGGCGGTGCTGGCCATTGTGCTGGCGTTCATCGCCGCGGTGCCTTTAGGAGTGCTGTCCGCGGTCAAGCAGGATTCGTTCCTGGACCACGTCAGCCGGCTCCTGGCGCTGGTCGGCATTGCTCTGCCTACCTTCTGGCTGGGGATCCTGGTGATCTATGGATTGACCTATTTCGCCGGATGGTTGCCTCCTCTGGGTTATGCCACATTATGGGGCGATCCGTTCACCAACCTGCAACAATTGATCTTCCCGGCGCTGGTTCTCGCCTTCCACGACATGGCATTCACGGCCAGGGTGGCCCGATCCGCCATGCTGGAAGTGATGCGGGAAGACTACATGAGAACCGCTCGCTCCAAGGGCCTGAACGAATGGATGGTTGTGGGTCGCCACGCGCTGAAGAACGCCCTGCTGCCGGTTATCACGGTTTCCGGCTACCAATTTGGACGGCTGCTGGGCGGCACCATCATCATCGAATCGATCTTCGTGATACCCGGCGTCGGGCGGTATCTGATCGACGCCATCATCCACCGCGACTTTGTCGTGGTGCAGGGCGTGGTCCTGCTCGCCGCCGCAGTGGTGCTGTTGTTGAACCTGGTCATCGACATCCTGTACGGAATCCTGGATCCCAGGATCAGGTATTCGTAGGCCGCGAGCGTACCGGAGCGTCTTGCACTTGCTGGCCATCGTTCCGTGAGGAGTATTCGTACTCATGGCGAATCAAACTAATCAGCGCGCTGATGTAATCACCCCGCCGCGAGCGGGGATGATGCAGCCGGTTGCAAACGCCGTCCGAGAGGTGGTCCGCTTTACGCGCCGCAAGCCCTTGGGAGCCTTGGGCGGCCTCCTGGTCCTGGTGCTGGTGATCGTGGCGGTCGTGGCGCCGGTGCTTGCTCCCTACGGCGCTCGAGAACTGCCCGACAGCCGTCAGGGCGGTTCCACGGTTTACATTCCGCCCAATTCGCAATTTCTGCTTGGCACCGACCACGTGGGCCGCGATGTTCTCAGCCGGCTGATCCACGGCGCACGCATCAGCTTGTACGTCGGCCTGGGCAGCGTTCTCATAGGAATCACCTCCAGCTTCGTTATCGGCGTCGCTCTGGCTTATGCCGGCGGCATCATCGATATGTCGTCCCAGCGCGTAGTGGACGCGCTCATGGCGCTGCCGGGACTGATAATCGCGCTGGCCATTGTGGCAGTGCTCGGTTCATCCTTGAACAACGTAATCCTTGCCATTGTCATCGGAATGATCGCTCCGGTGATACGCACCGTGAGATCCCAAGTGCTGTCGATAAAGGAGCTCGATTACGTCACCGCGGCGCAGGCCATCGGGGCGCCCCCTTGGCGTGTGGTTTTCCGGCATATCGTCCCCAACTGTTTTGCGATTTATCTGGTGCTGGCGACCTATTACCTGGGCTTCGCCATCATCATCGAAGCCTCGCTCTCATTCCTGGGTGTCGGCGCGCCCCCGGACCAACCCAGCTGGGGCGGGATGCTCACACGAGCCTCCCAGGAACACGTGCTTACCGCCCCTTGGGTCGGCATCTTCCCGGGCATCGCGATTTTCGCTGTCGTGATGGGTTTTAATCTCCTGGGCGACGCCCTGCGCGACGTTCTGGACCCGCGACTGCGCGGACGCTAACCTTGAACATTCTGATTTCCGGGCGAGGGAACACGAAGCGCGCCGGCCAGCCTCTCACGTTGGCCGGCGTAATTTTGCTGGCTCTGCTCGTCTTCGCCTGCGCTCGCGCTGACGAAACTCCCGGCAACGAGCCTTGGGTAGCGCCGCTGGCGCCAACTGACGCGATTGCCCCAACACTGCCGCCCGCAGCGGACTTGCCCACAACCGCGCTCGGCGCCGCTGCCACTCCGTTGCCAACTGCCGCCCTGGAGCAGGTAGCCACCGCCCTCCCAGCCGCCACCGCCCTGCCCGTTTCTCGGGAGACCGCCGTGCAAACCGTTCCTGACGCACAGGCCGAAGAAGCCCGTACCCGCTACCAGCGTCTGTTGCGCGCGGAGTGGGATACCGACTTCACGCGAACGACTATCTCCTTCGACGAGATCATGACCGGCGGGCCTCCCAAGGACGGTATCCCGTCAATCGACAACCCGCAGTTCGAATCTATTGCCGACGCTGACTTCTGGCTCGACGATCTGGAGCCGGTACAGGTGGTCGACATAAACGGCGACGTTCGCGCGTACCCCGTGCAGGTGATGGTCTGGCACGAGCTGGTCAACGACACCGTGGGCGGGGAACCGGTGGTCATCACCTTTTGACCGCTCTGCAATACCGCCTTCGTGTACAGGCGGACGGTAGACGACACTATCCTAGATTTCGGCACCACCGGCGCGCTGCGCGACAGCAACCTGCTGATGTACGACCGCCAAACCGAGACGTGGTGGCAGGAAGTGGGCGGCGAGGGCGTCATCGGACAATTCGCTGGCCGCAAGCTGGAGCAGCTGTACCTGTCGATAGTGTCGTGGGCCGACTTCAAAGACGCCCATCCCGAAGGTCAGGTGCTCTCTCGACCTGATTCGGGCCGCGCCTACGGGCAGAACCCATACGCCGGCTACGACCGGCCGGGCAGCCAGCCGTTCCTGTTCAGGGGCGAAAAGGATCCTCGGCTTCCGGCCGTGGAACGAGTTGCGGCGGTGGAACGCGGCAACGAGGCCTGGGCAGTGTCCTTTACTACATTGGCCGAGGAGCGTGTCGTGACCGCCACCGTAGCCGGCGAAGACATAGTGGTATTTTGGGCGCCGGGAACTGCGTCCGCCTTGGATTCCGGATCGATATCCAGGGGGCGTGACGTTGGCACCGCCGGGATATTTTCTCCGAGAGGTCCCGACGGCAACATGCTGACCTTCGCGCCGGACGCTGAAGGCCGCATCGTTGACCAACAAACCGGGAGCGAGTGGGACATCTTCGGACGCGCTATCAGCGGCCCGCTGGAAGGCGCGAATTTGACCCCAGTACCCGGACGGATCGGCCAGCTCTGGTTCTCGTGGGCAGTGTACCGACCCGATACCGTAGTGTATCCAGCCACCGGCTGAACGGTTTGGTGGACTCTGCCGCGCGGCCTGACTGGTGCCGTCGGCGGCGGCTGGCCCGGCCTAGCACGAAACAGCCCCACGGCATTGAGAACCGTGGGGCTTACCTAATAGCCGGGTTTCCGCGCGAGTTACCGGCGCCAGATGCGGCGCATGCGCCGCACGGAGTCCAGCCGGGACTCCGCCAGGATATCCGCTGCCCTGGCAGTCGAAATCTCCTGCTTGCGGGACGTGGTCAGCACTGCTGACATCTGCTCGTAGATCCGCTCCGTCTGCTGGCGCGAGCGGTCCGGGTTGTACGGTTGGCCGATCTCAGCGGCGGCGTTGATGATGCCACCGGCGTTGATCAGGAAATCGGGCGCGTAGACGATCCCGCGCCGATGGAGTTCCTCGCCGTCCTCGGCCGTCATCAGCTGGTTGTTCGCGCCGCCGGCTATGATTTGGCAGCGCAGGCGGTCAATGGTCTTCGGGTTGATGACCCCGCCCAGCGCGCAGGGAGCAAAGATGTCACACTCGGTATCGTAAATTTCGTCGGGTCCGACTACCTTGACGCCCATCTGGCGCGCGCGATCAAGGGCCAGCTCGCTGACATCGGTGGCGATGATGCGAACGTCGTCTTCCAGCAGATGACCCGCGGTGTGGGTGGCCACTTTGCCGAACCCTTGCATGGCAACGGTGCGCCCGCGCAGGTCGTCCGTGCCCCAGACGTCGGCGGCGCAGGCTTTCATGCCCATGTAGATTCCCAAGCCGGTCATTACGGACGTGTCGCCGCTGCCGCCCAGGGTCACGTCGAGGCCCACCACGTGTTCCGTTTCCTGGCGCACGGCTTCCAGGTCCCGTCCGGTGGTGCCAACATCGGTGGTGGTGAGATAGCGACCGCCCATCGTATCCACGAATCGCCCCCAGGCTCGCAGCAGGGACTCCGTTTTGTCGGTGCGCGGGTCGCCGATGATGACCCCCTTGCCGCCGCCCAGGTGCAGGCCGGCCGCCGCCGACTTGTAGGTCATCGCTCGTGAGAGGTTCAGGGCATCGGCCAGAGCTTCCTGCTCGGTGGCGTAGGGCCACATTCGAGTCCCGCCGCAGGAAGGGCCCAGGGTAGTGTCGTGGATGGCAATGATGCCACGCAAGCCGGACTCGGGGTCGCTATACATCGTCACCTGCTCGTGACCGCGACTAACCATCGTATTCAGTAGGTCCATGGTTTTCACCTCCTGCGAATATGCTTCGCTACATTAATTATATGACACGGATCAAGCAGCACGGATCGGTTGACTGCCCAGTGGGGAACGCGAAAATTGGCAGGAGCGGTTTAACGCGCAGTTTATGTCAAGTGCAAACGATTTCGAGCGTCTGCGTTCTTCTGCCTGTTGAATCAGCTCAAACTCTTCGGGAAACCGTACGGAATCTGTTATCCCTAACCACCACAACGCGACCTTTTTCGTACTTTTCCAAGACTTCGAACGAGTAATCTCTATTGGACATTGCCTATTGACTCGTAGGCGATGGCAGTCTATTTTACTGTGGCCTTTTTAGGGCAGCCCACACGCTGCGCGGAGACGCCCCGGCGGGGAGTTAACTCTGACCAGTGCCTACAGGTACACGACGGCATCGGCAGTGGTCAACACGGGACGAACTGCAACGCAGCACAGTGAACTGCCCTATTTTTTGAAATTCGGAGGTTCTGATATGAGGCACAAATGGCTCCCATCGCCCCGACTATTGGCGTTCGCCCCGTTGGCCCTCGCCCTGATAGTCGCGGTAGCCTGCGGAACGGCGGAGGAATCGCCCGCTGCAGCGCCCGCCGCGCCGGCGGCAACTGCGCCGCCCGCCGCGGCCATGACGGAAAGCACCCCCGTCTCCAGTTCCGGGAGTTCCGGCGGGGCAGCCGTAGCGGCTACCGCCATGCCGGAAGCGACGGCGATGCCCGAATCCTCGGAGGTGATGGGACCCAGGGGGAGGCTCACCTTCGGGCTGCCTCTCGTCGCCCCGTTCCACGTTTTCCCGACGGTCACGGAAGGAGCCGGGTATCACCACAACGGCTACACCACCGCCGAGACCCTGCTCTACATGAATGAAGACAAGGAAATTGTTCCCTGGCTGATCCGGGAATGGAGCGTTGCCGATGACGGCGTCACCTGGACGTTCAAGTTGGCGGAAGGCGCCCAGTTCCACAAGGGCTATGGCGAACTGGACGCCGAAGGCGTCCTCTGGAGCCTGATGATCAGTGGCGGAGAAAGCTCCCGGGTGGCGTTCAACACCCACATCCGCCGCATCTGGGGGCTTGGCGGCGACGTCAAGGAAGGCACCGAGGTTACTGGCGTCATCGACGAAGGCCGCGCCAAGGCCATCGACAAGTACACCATCGAGGTGAACACAGGGACGCCGCAGTACGACACCCTGGGTCTGCTGGCCCGTCCCCACGTCAACATCATCAGCCAGAAGCAACTCGAAGAGGTGGGCGTCGACGAGGCGAGCCGGAACATCGCCGGCACCAGCCCCTGGGAGTTCGATGAGCACCAGAGCGACCAGTTCACCCAGTGGGTGGCGGTGGAAGACCACTGGCGCAAAACCCCTGAGTTTGCCGAATTGAGGTGGCTGCACATTCCCGAGGAGTCCACCCGTGTTGCCAACTTCCTCACCGACAGCCTCACGGCGATGGAGATGAACCTGGACTCCATCGCAGCGGTGGCGGACCACCCAGGCACCGACTTCGTCCGGATAGCCGGCGGCAGCGGCGTGAGCATGGCCTTCTACGGCAACTACTACGTGGGAGTGAATCCTGACGGTTCACGCACGCCGGAACACATGGAACGCGTCCCCGGCTTCGATCCTTCGCTGCCTTGGATTTCCGGCAACCCGGACCCGGCATCCGAGGAGTGGCAGAACGCCGCCAAGGTGCGCACCGCCCTGTCCATCGCCATTGACCGCCAGTTGATCTCGGACACGCTGCTGAGCAGCGAGGCCATTCCGGACTCCCTGCCGGCGTGGGCGTTCCACCTGGACAAGCTGCCGGCTGAGTACCGGCAATGGGAGTTCAATCCGGAAAAATCCAAGCAGCTGCTGGCCGAGGCGGGCTATCCCGACGGGTTTGAGATCACCCTGACGCCCCTGGGCGGCTCGAATTACCTGGAGGTAACTTCCGCCATCGCCCAGATGTGGGACCAGATCGGCGTCAAGGCCAACCAGCAGAACCTGCCCTACAAGACCTTCCGCCCCGGTATCGTGACCCGCACCTACAACCAGGCGTACCAACACACCCACGTGGCGGTTGATCCTCTGGACCGCTGGTCCACCGCTTTCAACCACGAGAGCGCCTGGAACTTCGGCATGGACCACCCAATCCTCTCGGATTACATGAACGAAGCCCAGGGCACCGTTGACGACGCGGCGCGGTACGAGATCATGGTTGAGGCGGCGAAGTTCGTGTACGACAACGCCCTGTCGGTCGGCCTCTATGCGCAGAACCAGGTCTTTGCCGTGAACGGGGATACGGCTCCCTGGAACGAGCACCTGAACTACGCCGAAACGCGGGACCTGACCGGGTTCGAGTACGCTCCCAACCTCACTCAGTAGGACAAGGGAGTAATTAGAGAACATCCGGATGGCTTCGGCTCCGGGCGTAAGTCAGCTTGGCGGCAAGCATCTTCACAATCGCTGGGCGCGCAGGGCTTGGATTTCTCATAGCCCTCGTGCTCAGCTATATTGGTGTATGGGTCGCCTGGGGCCTGTACTATTTCTTTACCGACACCTCATCCAAGCTGCTTCGGGATGCAATGTTCCTGGCCGGCGCAGCATTGGGGGCCGGACTGGGCGGGTCGCTGACGTGGTTGCGCCTGGACAGCAATTCTCTGCCGGTGCTCTTGCTGATAGGATCTGCGGGTCTCGGGGGAGGGATTATCGGGTCCTGGATGGGGTACGAATTCGCGTTGAACCGAGAAATCAAGTGCTGCTCCGATCCGCCCGTCAACGCCTTCTCCTACGCGGCGTTGGGCGCAGCTGCGGCAGCCAACGCGGGAACCTTGCTGCTCGGCGTAGTGAGAGAAATCGTCACCTTCAGGCGATAAGACCGGGTTGAACGTATCTGAACATCTGATGCTGGGACGTTGACATGCAACGGTTTTTGGTACGCCGATTTTTCCTGATGATAATCACGCTGCTCGCGGTGTCGATGATCATCTTCGTCATGGCGCGAGTGGGCGGTGACCCCAGATCGCTGCTCCTGGACGACCATGCCACCCAGGAGCAATGGGAGTTGCTGGGAGAGGAGCTGGGACTCGATAAGCCGCTCTACCATCAGTACGCAATTTTCATGGGTGGGGTGCTGCGCGGGGATTTTGGCGAGTCAATCAGCCAGCGTCGCCCCGTACTGGAGGTAGTCGCGGAAAAGATCCCGGCGACGCTCCAGCTTGGCGGAGCAGCCTTCCTGCTCGCGCTCCTGGTCGGGATACCCCTCGGCGTGATGTCGGCAGTCTTGCGAGGGAGTGTTCTGGACCAGGTTGGAAGGGCTGTGGCCTTGATCGGACAGGCCGCGCCGTCTTTCTGGCTCGGCATCATGTTCATCTTCTTCTTCGCCGTGTACCTGGGGTGGGTGCCTCCTTCCGGGAGGCAGGACTGGAACAGTTTCGTACTTCCAACAATCACCCTGGCATGGGGCGGATTCCTGGCCGGCAGCCTCCGGTTGATGCGCTCGGCAATGCTGGATACCCTGGACACGGAATACATCAAACTGGCCAGGGCAAAAGGGTTGCCCGGCCGGGCGATCATCTGGAAGCACGCATTCCGCAATGCCCTGATACCACCGTTGACCCTCGCCGGCGTATCCATGCCGGCCATCCTCACGGGTTCCATCACCACCGAGCTGGTGTTTGCGTGGCCAGGAATGGGCCAATTGGCGGTGCAAGCCCTGTGGTCGTCTGACTACCCCCTGATCCAGGGGCTGACCATCATGTTCACTTTGGGGTATGTATTCATCGCGTTGCTGGTTGACATCCTCTACGCTTACATCGACCCCAGAATCCGATACTTGTAGGAGATACGGCTCCTCGGACCGGCGAGCGCAGCGACCCCCGCCAGACCGAGGAGCCACGCTTCCACAGAAAGACCGGAGAAGTCAAATGGCCCAGGCCACATCTCTTTCCACTACCCAACCCGTCATCGTGCGGGCTCTCAAGGCCATGTCGCGCTGGCGCCGGCCAGTGCTGATCATCCCGGTGTTCATCCTGACATTGGTAGTGGTGGCCGGAATCACCGCCGACTGGATATCCCCCTACGACCCGAACGTAGGGGACCCGAACCATCGGCTGCAACCGGGGTTCTGGGCGTATGAGCCGGTTCCACCCGTGATAGTGACCAAAGAGGTAGTAGCCGTAATCAGTCCCAGCGACATCGAACTGCAAAAAACACAGATCACCGAATACAATGCCAAGCAGATAGACCCCAACGCGGTTATCGGCGACGAACTGGACGTGGTTGTCCGGGAAGGCATCGATACGCTTT
The DNA here is from genome assembly GCA_034428455.1 of Dehalococcoidia bacterium. GTDB lineage: Bacteria > Chloroflexota > Dehalococcoidia > Lucifugimonadales > UBA3495 > Bin87. The sequence continues at coordinate 21,555 of DAOUHZ010000137.1, read as the reverse complement.
ATATCCTGGGCACCGACCACCTGGGGCGTGATCTGTTTACCCGGATCATTTATGGCGCGCGCGTTTCACTGGTGATGGCCGGCTTGACGCTGGCGGTGGGCGGCACCATGGGCACGGTCCTCGGCCTGACCGCCGGATGGCACGGCGGGTGGGTAGACGAGGTGGTAATGCGCATGGTGGACATCATACTTGCGCTCCCCTTGATCCTGGTCGCCCTGGTATTGGTTGTGGCCCTCGGACCGTCCTTCCAGCTGATCATCGTGATCATGGCGATAGCTATCTGGCCACTCTTCACCCGCGTGACGCGGGGGGAGGTGCTGCGCGTCAAGACCGCGGACTACGTCGCGTTGGCCCGCGTCGCCGGGGCCGGGACAATTCGCATCATGATAGTCCACATCCTGCCGGGAATCGCCAACAGCGTGATCGTGGTGGCGACCCTGCTGGTGGGTGTGGTCATCCTGCTGGAGGCCGCCCTGAGTTTCCTGGGAGCGGGAGTGCCGCCTCCGACGCCGGCCTGGGGGTCCATGCTCTCCGAGGGCAGGGACCGGATCGCCATCGCGTGGTGGATTTCGACGCTGCCGGGGCTGGCGATATTCATGACCGTGCTGTCCCTGAACCTGTTCGGCGACTGGCTGCGGGACGCCCTGGACCCCAGGCTGCGGCAACTGGAGTAGCCATAGTCCCACACATTCGCCTTGAAACCGGCAAGGGCCGACGGCTATTGGAAGTCTTAAAACTGACCCCTATAGCGTCGGCCTTTTTCGTTGACCCTTTGTGATGCCCAGTGCCTGGTGGAGCGAGGCATCTGCTTGTACCGATGGCGGTGGTCTGATACAAGTGTCAATCCATGGCGTCCTCTCTCGCGGCTCTCCTCGACTGGCGTCCCAACACGCCCTTCTACTACGGTTGGCTGGTGCTCGGCCTGTCGGGCGCCGGAGCGTTTGTGGCTACGGTGCCGGCCGGCGTCGTTCTGGGAGGCGTGCAGACCTACATCATTGACGACACCGGTTGGGCTCGAACGCAAATCGGCCTGGCCGCCAGCTGCGGGGTAGCTCTGTCGGGGGTCTTCGCGCCCTTCGCCGGTCGCCTGGCAGACCGGTATGGCCCGCGGTGGCTGATGCCCATCGGCGCGGTTGTCCTCGGCCTGTCCATGCTGGCGATCGCCGAAGTGACCAGTTCGTGGCAGTTCATGATCGCGGCGATCATCGGGCGGGCCGTGAGCCAGCCCTTCCTCATCGGCGTGGTGCCGCGGACCATGGCGGTCAACTTCTTCAACCGGCGCCGCAACATCGCGTTGTCCCTGACCGGCATCTATCGCCCCATCAGCGGCGCGCTGATCGTCCAGGCGTTTTCCCTGATCACGCTCGTGTCCGACTGGCGCATGGCCTTCCAGATGATGGGATACTTGAGCCTGTTCGTGGCCCTCCCAATGATTGTCATCATGCGCCGGCGGCCAGAGGACATCGGGATGCTGCCGGACGGCGCCCGGGCGACCCCAGCGACTGCGCAATCCGGCAGCGCCGCGTCAGCGCGGGTCGGGCGCGGGTCGGCTACTCGCCCCGGGGAAGAGGTGAGCTGGACATCCCGCGAGGCCATGCGCACCAGGGCCTTCTGGATGGTGTCGGTGGTCGCCTTTCTCAACGTGTCCGGCAGTTCCGGCCTGGGGTTCAGCCTGGTTCCCTACCTGCACGAGTTTGCGGGATTAACCACGCCGCAGGCAACGGGCGTCCTCAGCATCAGCACTTTCCTGGCGTTGAGCAGCCTGGTCTGGGGACAGGTGGCGGGCAGATTCACCCCGCGCTGGTGCATTGTGGCGGCCATGGGCGTGTCGGCGCTGGCGACCCTGTGGCTGTTCCAGGTGAATTCGCTGGCGGCAGCCTACGCCTACGGGGTGTTCTGGGGATTGTTCCACAGCGCGCTGGAGGTGCTGATGTACATGGTGCTGGCAGACTACTTCGGCCGCAATTCTTACGGCGCCATCGCCGGCGCCATGCGTCCCTTCGAGGCCGGCGGGCTGGGCGCGGGCCAGATCATTGGACCCGTGGTCTATGACCTGACCGGCAGCTACACCATCCTGATCCTATTCTCGGCGGCGGCGCAGGTGTCTGGCATGGTCCTGATGGCGCTGGCGCGAAGGCCGGAACGGCGGGTTCCGCTGGCGGCGGAAGCGGCGTAGCCCGAGCAGGGGTGATCCGGCTCAGCCTGGTTCGGCCCGGGTTTGGGCTGCCCAAACCTTGGACCCGATATGAGCACTGCACGATGTTTCGGACGCTTTCCTACTCGGCAGTGCGGCTTGTGGGCGGAATCGCTGTGCTCGGCTTCGCGTATCGCGCCATGAAGCCCCTGATGGCGGTGAAGTACTGCTGGAAACCCACGTACATCAGGTCGTTGTGTCCCGCTCCGGGAATGATCTCCAGGTGCTTGTGGGCAGTCTCCAGCTTGTTGAACATGCTTACCGCATCGGCCAGAGGCGCCGATTCGTCCCACTGCCCGTGGATCACCAGAGTGGGAATGTCTATGGCAAAGAATTTGGCCTGGTAGTCGTTTTCCAGCGCTTGGGTCACCTCGGGCGCCAGTCCTTGGGCAATGCGACCCAGGTCGGGCCGCCCGCTTTCGATAATGACTCCGTTGATCCGGTCCCCGGCGGTTATCGCCAGCTCCCCGGCGGAGTGGCGTCCCATGGAGCGCCCCATGACGTACAGCGGGCCCGTGAACCGCAGCGCCCGCATCGTGTCCTGCAGCCAGTCCAGGACCTCGTGCGCGTCGGACAGTATGGCGTTGAAACTCGGAGACCCGCTGGACGCGCCGAAGCCCCGGTAGTCGGCGACAAAAAAGTTCGCTCCGATCCCGTTGTAGTGCGGAGCGATCTCGTCGTAACGGGCAACGTTCTCGCCGCCGCCGTAGAAAAACAGCACGGTGGGGTTCTCACGCCCCACCGCGAAAAAACGGCACGACAGCGTGGTCCCGTCGGCCATCGTCACCCCGTAGTCCACTGCTCCGGGAGGCGTCTCCGTCCATCCCCGCAACGGGTGGAAAGAACGGGCCGAGGTCTCCGGGTTGTCCAGCACTGAGTAATCAACGGCGGCCATGGTGATCCCTCCAGCGGTAATGAGACATGTTCCTATCGTCGCGTGGATCTCGGGAACAACGTCGGCGGGTCTACAGTTGCGTCAGCCCCAGACCTCGGCCGCTATGGATATGGCGTTCAACGCCGCTGGGTAGCCCGCGTATCCGCCGGTCTGGATCAGCACCTCCACGATTTCTTCGTTGGAGAAACCTACCCGAGGGCCGGCGCGGAGGAAATTGCGCAACTGGCTGTCGGCCCGCAGCGCCGTCAGCGCGGCTGTGGTGCACACCACCCGGGATTTCAGGTCCAGACCCGGGCGGAAGAAAATCTCCCCGAACCCATACTGGTAGGTGAGCACCCTCAGGTCCGGCGCAAGGTCCATCAACGCGCTGTTGTAGCCTCCCTGTCCCTCAGCGCCGAAGAGTTGCTCCCGGAGTTGGCGCCCTCGCGTTTCCATCTCCTCCAGGCTGAGCTCAGGCACCTCGGTCTGCGGCGCCTCAATGCCGCGCTCACGGAACGCCTCGTGCACCAGCTCCAGGGAGTTGACCGCCGAGGGGAACCCGGCGTAGAGGGAGCAGTGGATCGGCACCTCCTGGATCTCCTCCGGCCCTAATCCCAGGTTCAGCGCGCTGTGCACGTAGGTCTGAAATTGCGAAAGGCGCTGGAGGGACGAAAGGACGGACAGCGTCGCCAGCATCCGGTAGCGGATGTCCAGGCCGGGGCGGGACCACACCGCGCCAAAGATGGACTCGCCCGTAAAGTTCCTCAGTCCGGGGATGCTGGCCGTCGCCCGGGGCCGTTCTCGCACGGGATAAGTGCCATGTTGCAGTCGCTCCCGTATCTCGTCGCCCTTGCGCCGGAGTTCCTCTCGATTGTTCATTGCTCGTCTCCAGTTTGTGTGCCGAGGTCATGGATTGACACTTGTATCAGACCGTCGCCGTTGGGACAAGCAGGTATGGGTTGCCCCGCGTTGCCCGCGCTGTCGGTCACGTCTATACTTCGCGCAAGATCAGCAACCGCGACACGAGCGGTGCGGAAACGGGCACGCCTGCCGGGAGGTGGAATCATGGCGAATGCGAAAGTGAACGGAGCCGAGCTTTACTACGAAGAGACCGGCAGCGGGCCGCCCATCATCCTGTCTCCGGGCGGCCTACAGGGTGTCGCCAGCAGCTACCAGCCGGTGATCGAGGCGCTGTCCCAGGAACACCGAGTCGTGGTGTACGACCGACGCTTCGGCGGCCAGTCCCGCAGCCCGATGGTGGTGCAGACGTGGGACATGGTGTGCGACGATGTGTTCGGACTGATGGACACCCTGGGCATCGAGCAGGCCTATCTGGGCGGCGGTTCCTTCGGGGCGGCCATCTCCCTGGGCTGCGCCGTGCGCCGTCCGGAGCGGGTGCGGGCCATCTTCCCCTCCAACATCGCCGGCGGCGTCATCTGCGACGCCTACCTCGCCGCCAAGCTGTTCAAGAGCATGGACTGGGCCGAGAACCGCAGCATCGCGGAGATCGTCGACGCCTTCGACCCCGACGACCGCTTCTCGCCCTTCAGTCCCGAGCTGGCCCAGACCGATGCCGAGTACCGCAAGGCGCTGGAGTCCATGGATACCGAGGACTTCATCCAGGTGATGCGCGACACCATCTACGCCCTCTTCGACGGCCCCTACCTGACCCTGGGCATGACCGAAAAGGCGCTGAAGAGCGTGTCCGTTCCCGCCATGGTCATGCCGGGCAACAACGACGTGCATCCCCGCGGCTTGGCCGAGGCCGTCCACCGCCTGGTCCCCAACTGCCGCTGGGCCGAAGTCCGCCCCCACAGCGAGGAGCCGGAGAAGTACGCCAAGCGCGTGCTGGGCTTCCTGGCGGAGGTGGAGGGGATGGGGAGAGATTAATAAGTTAGGAGTAAGCGATCAGTAACCTGCTCGCCTTCCAAAGACCCGCCTTTCATCTGGAACCGCCGCAACATTGAGCGCCCTACGTTGACGGATACCTCTCGCTCGAAAAGACCGCTGGGGATCGGGAGATCACAGACGAAATTGCCCGACCGCTTAGATCCGTCTATGCTAAGGGCGACGAACACGCCGCGATCTTTACAGTCCGCGACCACCTCCAGTAGCCGCTGGAACGAAAAGGACTGAGCCCCGTAAAGTATTGACTGGGCGTACGTATAAGGGGGATCACAGTAGATCAAGTCGCCGCTCTGCGCCATGCGCATTGCCTGCTCGAACTCCATCACGCTAAATACTGTGCCTCTCGTTCGCGCAAACCACTCATCGACGCGTTGGCCGAACGTGCTTGGTGAGATCGGCGTGTGCACACCACACGGCGTCGACATGTAGCCGTCTGCCTTGCGGAATCGGATTACACCGCCGTAACAAGATCGGCACAGGAAGAGCAGGTCAGCACCGTTGGGGTTAGCGTTGTAAGACGCCTTGATTTTTTCGTACTCCACAACCTTTTCACCCGACGCCATAGATGACCATCGATCTTCGTACCATCTCTTGAGGATATCGGGAGCCTCATGAAGCGTCTGCCAGATTTCGATTAGGGGGCGGAATGAATCGGTAGCTACGGCTTGCTTGGGATTCAGCGTGCCTAAAACCCCCGCGCTTCCCACGAAGGGTTCGAAGTAGGTACCGAACTCCAACGGGAAGTAGCCAGCGATTTGATGCGCAAATCGCTGTTTGCTCCCTACCCATTTGAGCAACGGTTTTTTGAATGGGACAATCTCGGCATGTCGCTCGAGTCCCAACTGGCTGGGTTGCAACATTAAATAAACGCTCCGGCGCGATTCGCGCGGGTAGAATATCCCATTTTGGGATATGGGTCAAGTTCCCTGTAATATAGCACACATGTCCAAAAAAGGGGAATTGAACGAGCAGACCTTGCTAGCCTTGCTGCGAGCGGCTCGTCGCGAGGCTGGTATGCGTCAAGTGGACTTGGCGAACAGATTACAGCGGCCTCAGTCGTATGTGAGTAAGTACGAGAGTGGTGAGCGGCGCTTAGACTTGCTGGAGCTGAAGCAGATTTGCTGCGCCCTTGGCACCTCCCTTGAGGAATTCGTCCGCAAACTGGAATCCGCAATCGATGAAGGCTGACCTTCGCTTCATATCTCAGCCTCCGGAATTCTGGGCATACGTGAGATTAGTCTCGCAATTGGCCGGATACACACGTCGAGGAACTCACAGGGTCAAGGCCATAAACCTTGAAGAAATCGTTGAGGCACTCGAAAAGGCCAAAGTGCCCCCTCGGAATGTCTTGGATGAAGGTGGCCAGTGCACGCCCTTCGGAAGCCTCCTACTGGAGTACTTTGACTACAGGGCTCGGGTCCTCAACGAATTCGTGGAACCACGCCTGATGGACGTTGATGATGCCCGGAGATTATTTGAAAGGCTGAAGGATCAACTTCGTCCTGCGTGCCCTCTGCCTATGAATAAGCAGAAGGGGGACAAACGGGCCCCTGCGTATTTCACCGGGATAATCAATATGCTGATCGAGGCTAACGCTGCGGGGTTGCCGTGTGACTATGACCCTAGGAGCCTCACCATTGTTACCCGTGACGGTTTACCTATCCGTACACTAGCCAGACGGTTTGATGGTGCCTTCACTGGACCTGTGGATCCAGTAGCGGTTTGGGAGGTTAAGGAGTATTACTACACGACGACGTTTGGGAGCCGAGTTGCGGATGCCATTTACGAAAGCCAACTGGACGGGATGGAGTTGACAGAATTAAGTAAGGCAGAAGGGATCCAAATCGATCACTATTTGTTCGTTGACTCGCATTTCAGTTGGTGGGGACAAGGTAAATCGTACCTGTGTCGTATAATTGATTTACTCAACATGGGGTGTGTGGATGAGGTGCTTTTTGGAGCCGAAGTAGTGGAGCGGCTTCCAGAACTCGTTGAAAAATGGGTTCAGCGGGTTAGTAGTCCAGACGCTTTTCCCAACCAGTGAGTCACCTACCCCGCCACCAGCATCTCGTCCGTGCTCATCAGGGGCGATGACAGCCGGGGCGCGTCGTTGGTGACCGGCACCATGTCATACAGGTGCCAGCGGGTGCCGATGTGCGGCTCTAGGGGCACTAAAAATCCCTCCGATAGGACTCGGTCGCTGGACGGCACCATCTATAGCTCCTGCTTGCGTCAGCATTGGCAATCACCGACTCCGTCGAATCATTAGCCGGTCCCGCAACACGATAAACCGGAGATGCCCAAAGCCACCAACTTTGGCTAACCCGGCCACCACGAGCAGGGCGGTCCCAATCGGCGACGATGTATTATCTCCACACCATCGTCGCAGCCCGATTGAGGCCCATAACGTGCAAACCATCACGGACCAAACCGAGCACGCGCCCCAACCACGCCCCTGGTCCCGGTACGTCAAGCGCGCCGCCGTCATCCTGGGCGTGGTCACCGCGGGGCTCCTTGTGGCGGTGGTGGTCTACGGTGTGGTGCTCTTCGTGTTCGAGCCCGAGGGCGCGCCGGCCTCGTCAAGGGTGGCCGCCTTCAAGTGCCTCAGCCGGGCGGAAAGGGTCTACTTCCGCCAGCTGCGGGGGATAGCCGAGGAACGCCGGCAACACCTGGACAGGGTCGTGGAGTTCATGGAACAGCGCGGAGCCGACCTCCGGGTCAGCCAGGACCCGCAGTGGCGGTGGGACCTCTCCGGGCACATGGCCGCGTTCACGTCAAGCTCGCGGGCCATGGCACAGGTCAACGGCCCGCCTTCCACCCGCCCGATCCAGCGCAACCTGAGCGCCATGTCCGAATCGGCCACCAGCTTCGCCCGTCATTACCTGCACGGCGTCCGCACCAACGACCCTGACGCCATCGCCGAGGCCAGGACCGCCCTGCGGGATGCCCAGCGCGGCATGCTCCGAACGCAGCAGATGGGCAAGCAACTCTGCGACCAGGGCGAACCGGACGAAAGGCGTCCGCCAGGATCCAGCCCGCGGCCAGAGCGTCCATCACGAGGATGATCAGCGCCGTTCCTACCCCGCCACCAGCATCTCATCCGTCCCCATCAGCGGAGACAGCAGCCGGGGCGCGCCGTCGGTGACCAGCACCATGTCCTGCAGGTGCCAGCAGGGGCCGATGTGCGGCTCCAGGGCCACCACCATGCCCTCCTCCAGGACCCGCTCGCTGGACGGCACCATGTATGGCTCCTGTTGGTGCCACCACGCGCCGACGCCGTGGCCGGCCAGGGCCACGTTGCCCTCAAAGCCAGCCTCGTGGAAGGCGTCGTTGGCGAAATGGTAGATGTCCGCCGTCCGCGCGCCGGGGACGCACCGGTCGATGGTGCCTCGGTAGATATCCAGCACGACCTGGTAGGTCGCCTTCTGCTCACCTGAGGGCTCTCCCACGCAAACGGTGCGCGACTGGTGGCCGGGATAGCCGTTGAGATAGGCCACGTAGTCGTTGCGAATGATGTCACCGGCTTCGAAGGCCAGGTCGCTCTCCCCGCCGTAGCCCACGGTGTTGCGGCTGGAGTTCAGGATGCCGTGGACCCAGTTGGCTCCCCGGCGCAGGCAGCTCTCGACGATGCGGCTGTGCACCAGCCGTTCCGTGTCGCCGGGCCGCACGGTGGGCAGCACCTCCAGGTAGGCTTCGTCCAGCAGTTGGGCGCCGGCCTCCAGGGCCGCGACCTCCTCGGGGGTCTTGATCCAGCGCACCCGGTCCATCAGGTCGGTGATGTCCACGAGGCGCGCCCGGGGCAGCAGCCGGCCGATCTCCTCCCAGCGGTTGGCGCTGACGTAGCTCTTCTCGAACCCGATGGTCTCGTCCGCCAGCCCCAGGTTCCGCAGCACGGCGGCGGCTCGCTCGTAGGGCGACTCGGCGTAGTCGTCCACCACCTCGATGTTTTCCAGCCACGAGTCCCGGCGGGCCAGGGGCGCGGCGTAGGAGTTGAGCACCATCACCGGCTCGCCCGTGCGCGGCCACACCAGCAGCACCTCCCGGGGCGAGTCTGGGAACTCCAAGTGCCGCGCCAGCGTACCCGGATAGGCGAACCCCGCCAGGTACGTGAAGTTCTTGCCCGAGCGGGCGACGATGGCGGAAACGCCCTCTTCATCCATAAGCCGGTGCAGCCGCTCCACGTTGGCGATTATCTTGCCGAAGGCGTTGGCCATGACGCTAATTCTCCTTGGAAACGGGTATCGTGCTTCCGTGCCGCCCGGGCCGGCAGCCTATTGCTCCGAAGCCGGCAGGAATACCGGCAGCGCCACGTCGGGATTATCCGCCGCCGGCACGAAGGTCACCTGCACCGGCATGTCGATAGTGATGTCCTCGGGCGCAATCTGGAGAACGTTGCTGCAGATCCGGAGACCTTCCTGCTCCTCCAGTTCGATCATGCAGATGTTGTAGGGCGTCTGCTCCTTCTCCCGGATGGCCGGATGCACCGGGTGCCGAACGATCACGTAGGAGTAGACGAACCCGCGCCCGCTCACCTGGGTCCATTGGTACGCCAGCGACGAGCATTCGGGACACATCGGCGTGGGCAGGTGGCGGAACCGGCCGCAAGCTGAACACCGCTGGATACGCAGCTCGCCGGCTTTTGTTCCTTCCCAAAAGCCCCGTTCGTAATCCGGCACCCGATCCAAATCGGGTAGCGGCACCCCCTCCAGCGGCTTGGTCATCGCCGGCGACTTCGTGGCAACTTGCTTCGTTTGCTGGGTCATTGCAGGTCCTCGCTATCCCCGGCGGATGATCACGGCCCCGCTCAACTGGGCCACGCTGCTGCAGGACAGGACGCGGTTGATGGTCCTGTGGGGCGGCTGGGCGGTGGATGTGCCCCGGATCAACCGCACCGCCTCCTGCACGTGGGTCAGGCCGTGGATATATGCCTCGGAGTGGTTGCCTCCGTGGGTGTTGACGGGCAGCATCCCGTCGAACCGGATGTTGGCTCCACCCTCCACGAAATCCTTGGCCTCGCCCCGGGGCACAAACCCGTAGGTTTCCAGGTTGATCAGGCAGAAGGGCGTGAAGTGGTCGTAGAACATCATCGCGTCCATGTCCGCCGCGCTCAGCCTTGCCCGCGCCCACAAATCCCGCGCCGTGTGTTCCGATTCGGCCACGGCCAGGTCGGGACGGTAGACGATGCCGTCGTTGCGGGGACCCGCACCCTGCGCCGCCGCCTCGACCAGGGTCAGAGTGTTGGCATGGCGCAGTTCCCGGGCGCGGTCGGGCGTCGTGAGCACCACGGCGGCCGCCCCGTCGTTTTCCTGGCAGAAGTCCAGCACGTGCAGCGGGTCCACCACCATGCGGGAGTTCTGGTGGTCGTCAATGGTGATGGGCTCCCGGCGCAGGGCGCGGGGGTTCCGCGAGGCGTGCTCCCGCAGGGTTACCGCGACCCAGCCGAAGTGCCGGCTGGTGGCGCCGTACTGGTGCATGTAGCGCCGCACGAACATGCCGAACCGGTGGGCCGGCGCCATGCTGCCCCAGGGAACGGCAAAGCTGTCCGCCCCGCCGGGTATGCTCTCCGGCCCCCGGGCTCGACCCAGGCGCACGCCCGACCGCAGGTTGGCCGCGCGGAAGCACACCACGTAGTTGGCATATCCGGCGGCGATGGCCGCCGCCGCGTGTCCCACCGTAGCATTGCCCGCGCCACCGCCGTAGGAGACCGATTCCCAGTGCCGCAGGTTCTTGATGCCCAGTGACTGCGTCAGCAGGGTCTCATGGTTCGACTCCATGTCGTAGCGGATGAGGCCGTCGATGTCCTGCGGCGCGATGCCAGCGTCGTCGCACGCGGCCTTGATCGCCTCAGAGGCCAGCTGCAACTCACTGCGTCCCGAGTCCCACGAGAACTCCGTCTCGCCGATGCCGACGATGGCGGCCTTGTCCCGTATGCCGTTGGTGTCGGCGGGGATGATGTTGGGCGACAGCACGGGCTATTCCTCCTCCCAGAACACAACCTTGCGCTGTTGCAGGTCGTGGATCTGTTCGTCGGTGTACCCCAGCTCGCGCAGGATGGGGCGGGTCTGCTGCCCCTTCAGCGGACCCGGGCCGACTCGTCCCGGTGTTTCCGAAAACTCGACCACCGGAGAGTACCGCCAGAACTCACCGTAGCGCGGCGCCTCCACCTGGGTCAGCAGACCGTTCTCGCGCACGTGGGGGTCCTCATTGAAGAAGAAATACATCCCCCGGTCCTCGGCCCTGACGCACATCACGTCGGCGGCGGTGAGCAGTTGTTCCCAGTGCGTTGGATCTTCGCCGGCGAACACCCGGGCCAACTCGCCGGCCAGCGCATCGTCGTGCTCCGCGCGCGACTCCGCAGTAGCGAAACGAGGGTCGGCAAGCAAATCCGGCCGGTCTATGGTGCGGCACAATGCCTTCCACTCGTCCTCGAAGGGACAGGCCAGGAACACCCAGCCGGTTTTCGCCCGGTACAGGCGGTAGAGGGCGTGCAGCCCATATCCTTCGCCGTCCGGCAGCGGGCGGGCCTGCTTGCCCTCGTGCCAGTGGAAGTCGTCGATGTTGGCGTAGGCATTCGCCGCAATCATCGTGGACTCGACGTACTGTGCCTTGCCGGTGCGCTCGCGGGCGTAGAGGCCCAGCACCAGGCCCACGGCGTTGACCATACCCGTGGTGTGGTCGGCGGTGCCGTCGTTGGCCCGCTTGAGCTTCCTGGACACGGCCGCGATCTCATCGATGGACATGGGCTGATCCGGCGGCGGGAAGGCGTCCCGACCCATCTGCGCCACGCCGCCCCCGGACACGGCGCCGGCTATCGGAGCCATGGACGGCCGGTGCGAGTAAGGCCCGGTGGAGCCATACCCGCCGGCGTACAGGTACACCAGGTTGGGGTTGATCTCCGCCAACTGCTCGTAGCCGATGCCCGTCCGCTCGGGCGCGCCGGGGCGCATGCTGTGCAGCAGCAGGTCAGCTTTGGCCGCCAGCTTGCCCATGATCTCCTGGCCCTCCGACGTCTTGAGGTCCAGGCAAATGCACTCCGAGCCTCCCATAGTCCGGTGCACCGACATGGGCATGCCTTGCCGCCCCCAGTCGCCGCCCGGCGCCTCGATACGGATCACTCGCGCGCCCAACTCCGCCACCAGGGCGCACCCCAGCGGCCCGTTGATCACGGTGCCGAGATCCAGGAGGGTTATTCCGTCCAGCGCGTGTTTCGGCATCGCTTGTTTCTCGCCGTTGGAGCGAGTCCCCGGGCCGCGGCCCAACCGCGACAGCACCTCCGCCGTGTGCTGGCCCAACGCCGGAGCCGGCCCTTGCGTTCGGCCTGGCGTGCCGCTCATGCTCACCATCGGGCCGAGCTGTCGCGTGTCGCCCATGCCCGGCACATGCACGTCCTGTACGTTGCCGTTGTGCACGATCTGGGGATGGTCCAGGGCCCGCTCGGAGGTGTAATAGGGCTCGGCGGCAACGTTGCCCGCCTCGCCCAGGAATATGTCCATCCACTCCTGCCAGGTCTTTTCCTGCACCTTCTCCAGCATGATCCGTTCCAGGGCGGCCACGGCGTCCTGATCCAGGAAGGGCGCGCGCTCGAATCGCGGGTCCTCGTAGATGAAATCCATGTCCAACCAATGCATCATGGAGCGGAACAGCCGCTCCACCACGTTGCCGAGCTGAATCCATTGGCCGTCCTTCGTTCGGGCGGGAAGGTAGCCGGTGGGGTTGGGCCGCCCGATGCCCACCCTGGGGTCCGGAGGGTAGGTGTCGGGCAGGTTCTCGATCATCTGGCCGTACACCCACGAAACATGATCGTAGGTGGTGACGGCCTTCAGCATGCTGGTCTCCACCCGCTGGCCCCGGCCCGTTTTCTCGCGCACGTAGAGGGCGGACGTGATGCCCCGAACCAGGGCCGTGGCCGTGGCGTGGCATACCCCCCGCACCACCACGTAATTTGGGCCTTCCCGGGGATGCTGCTCGGCGAACATCATCATCCGGCCGCTCTTGGCTGCCACCACCCCGTCGTAACCCTTGTAGTTGGCGTATGGCCCGTGGGTCCCGAAACCGGTCAGCGTGGCATACACCAGCCCGGGATGGTCCGCGCGCAGGCTGTCGTAATCGATGCCCAGCCGCTGCGCGACCCCCGGCCGGAAATTCTCGACCACCACGTCGGAAAGCAGTGCCAGTTCACGCGCGTGATCCTGCCCCTCCGGCGTCTTCAGGTCGAGGACGACGCTCTTCTTGCCCCGGTTCCACTGTATGGAACCTGGCGCGTCCCTGAACTTCTCTCCGCCCGGTGGCTCGACCTTGATGACCTCGGCTCCGAAGTCGGACAGCACCATGGTGGCAACGCCGCCGGGCCGACCGCTGCTGAAATCCAGGACGGTGATTCCATCAAAGACCTGCGCCATCGTGCCCCCCTCGCAGTTCGTCGTCTCCGCGCCATGGTACGGCGTTTTTGCCGTGGACGCCATCCGCGGCGCCAGCGGCGTAAAAACACTATGAGCAATCGCGGACGCGCAAGGCTCTACTCCGGCATGGTGGGATGCGTACCCACTCTCGCAAATCGTCAGAAGCAGGATTTTCAAGATTTACGAATTATCGGGATTGGAATCGTTCCATGATGGAAACCCAATCCTGTCCAATCCTAACATCCCATAAATCCTGATTCCGACGATTCTCGACAGTCAGTACACGTCAACCTCCATCGGCTCGTTGACGCGACCTAACCGGGCTGTTTACAATCACGGGTTGCATAGCATCATTCGCATGGGTTTTGAAACAGCCCACCATCAGGAGAGGTGTCGCCATGCCTTTGCCGCCGAACCGCGTAGATTACAGCCCCATTATCGACCGTCCCGTCATCAAGTGGCCCAACGACGCCCGGGTGGCGCTGTGGATCGCTCCCAACGTCGAGCACTACGAGTACGAGCCGGAATTCGACGGGAACCGCGACCCCTGGCCGCGCATGCCCTATCCCGACGTCCAGCAGTACGCCTACCGGGACTACGGCAACCGCGTAGGCTTCTGGCGCATGGCGGAAGTCCTGGACCGGTACAACATCCGCTGCTGCGTGTCCCTGAACATGGCCGTCCTGGAACACTTCCCCGAGGTCGGCGAGGCCATGGTGCAGCGCAACTGGGACTTCATGAGCCACGGCATCTACAACACTCGCTACCTGAACAACTATACCGAGGAGCAGGAGCGGGAGTTCTACCGGGACACCATCGACACGCTGAAGCGCCACACCGGCAAGCAGCTCAAGGGCATGCTGGGGCCGGCCATATCCGGAACCGAGCGCACCCCCGACCTGATGGCCGAGGCGGGTCTCATCTACCACACCGACTGGATGCACGACGACCAGCCCGTGCCCATCCGGGTGAACAGCGGCAAGCTCGTGTCGGTGCCGTACTCCATTGAGCTCAACGACGCGCCGCTGTTCCGGCAGCACTACGAGGGCGACTACTTCGCCGAGATCTGCAAGGCCCAGTTCGACCAGCTCTACCAGGAAGGCGCCCACAGCGGACGGGTAATGTGCATCGCCCTGCATCCCTACCTCATCGGCCAGCCCCACCGCACGCGGTACCTGGACGAGGTGTTGAGCTACATCATGTCCCACGACGGGGTCTGGCAGACCACTGCCGACGACATCGCCGAGTACTACATCGCCAACTACTACGACGAGGCCGTGGCCCACGCGGCGCAGTTGAACGGGTGATCTCGCCCCGCTCGTCAGACCGCGCCCCACTCGCCATTCCCGCGAAAGCGGGAATCCAGAACGCCCACAAAACACGCATCGGCAAGGTGTTCACTCGTCCGATCAATGGATTCCTGCTTTCGCAGGAATGACGGTCCCAACTGCGTAAGTCCTATGTCATTGCGAGCGCAGCGCGGCAATCTCGTTGCGACCAGAGCCGTTGCTACACCAACGGGATTGCCACGTCGCTGCGCTCCTCGCAATGACTTCCCCACCAAAGAGGAGATAAAGTCATGCCCGCAGAACGGCGCTTCGGGATGGACCACCCGCACTACGACTGGTCCCCCCTCAACACGCGGGGAATCCTGCGCTGGCCGGATAACGCACGGGTCGCCCTGTGCGTCATCGTCAACCTCGAGCACCCGGAATGGGACCCGCCGGCCGATAGCTTCACCACGCCCTTCTCCGGCGGTCTGGGCGCGCGGGGTTTCCCGGACTACGCCCGGCTATCGCACCGGGAATACGGGCACCGGGTGGGCATCTTCCGCGTGCTGGACACTTTGCAGAAGCACGGCATCCCGGCCACCGTGGCCATGGACGCCATGACCGCCGAGAACTACCCCTACCTGGTGCGCCATTGCCAGGAAGCCGGCGCTGAGATCATCGGCCACGGCGTCTCCCTGTCGCAAATGATCAGCAGCAACATGTCCGAGGATGCCGAGCGGGAGTACATCAGCCAATCGGTGGCCGCCCTCACCCGCGCCACCGGCAGCGCGCCCGCCGGCTGGTTGGGGCCGGAATACGGCGAGTCCAATCGCACTCCACAGCTGCTGTCCGAGGCCGGCCTGCGCTACGTCTGCGACTGGGTCAACGACGAGCAGCCCTACCCGCTGCACAGCCCCCACGGCGAGATGTTCACCCTGCCCATCATGTGGGAGCTGGACGACATATCCGCTATGTGGGAACGCCGGGTGGTCGTCGGGCGGTACCAGCAGCTCCTGGAAGAGAGTTTCGAAACGCTGTACGAGGACGGCCAGCAGAACGGCCGCGTAATGGCGCTGAACCTGCACCCCTGGCTCATCGGCCAGCCCTTCCGCATCGGCTACCTGGACCGGGCGCTGGGCCGCATGATGCGTCGCGGCGGCGTGTGGGCCGCCACCGGCTCCGAGATCGTCGATTGGTACCGGGACAACCCGCCGACGGCATAGTTGTTGCTCCCACGCGTACCCACTCTCGTGAATTGTCTGAATCAGGATTTTCAAGATTTACGGATTATCAGGATTGGAACCGTTCTGTGGAAGAGATATCCCAATCCTGTCCAATCATGAAATCCCGCAAATCCTGATTCTGACGTTCCTCCGGCGCAAAGCGGGTTGCGCGTCATGAACATTGCTCCGACTGACGCTCCCGCTCAGCGGGTAATCGCGTAAACAAACTGGTCGATGACCTGGCCGTCTTTGGTGACGCTCTTTTTCAGGCGACCCTCGCACTGGTAGCCCACCTTCTCCAGCACCCGGGCCGAGGCGGGGTTCCACTCGTATACGTAACCGTACACGCGCACCAGGTCGAACTGCTCGAAGGCGTACTCGGTAAATGTGCGCAGCACAGCCGTGGCGATGCCGCGTCCCCAGAAAGGCTCCCCCAGCCAGTAGCCGATCTCGCCCGACCGGCGATGCACGTCCCGCTGTGTCTGTAGCCCGATCCCACCGATCAACTCGGCCTCCGACGCTATGGCGAAGTCGGTTTCCGTGGTCTGCTGCGCCACCAGGTCGATCCAGGTTTCGGCGTGGGCCAATGTGTACGGATACGGAAACGCATCGCGCAGGTTTCGGGACACGTTGCGGTTGTTGGCATAATGGGCCAGCGCCTCGGCATCCTCGATGCGGTAGCTCCGGATCTGCCATTCGCCCACGTTGATGCGCATTGTTCAAGACCTCCATCCCGGTTCGCATGGCTTTGGAAAAGCCCTTACTGGCTGCTGCCCGCGTTATACTGCCGTATCCCATTGCAGAAACCCGGAGCAAGCATAGCAAGCATGACGACTGAACTCACCAAGAAACTCGACCCGCAGCCGGTCACCCTCACCGGCAAAATTGTGCGCCTGGAACCCCTGGGGTCGGAGCACACTCAAGACCTGTACGATGCGGGAGCGGATGATGCGATCTGGCGGTATCTGCCGCGACCTGGCTTCACCGGCCTGGACGACTCTGAGGCATGGGTCCGGCAATGCCTGAACGAAGTGAGCCGTGGAGGTAGGGTCGCTTTCGCGGTGGTAGATCTGGCAACGGGCCGGGCCATCGGTTCGACGTCCTACCTGGACATCGACCGGCCCAACCGCGCGCTGGAAATCGGCTGGACCTGGTACGGCACAGCGTGGCAACGCACCGGCGTCAACACCGAGTGCAAGTACCTGCTGATGCGCCACGCATTCGAGGATCAGTCCGCGCGACGGGTCTGCCTAAAAACGGACAGCCGCAACGACCGGTCGCGCCGCGCGATCCTGAGGCTGGGCGCGGTGGAAGAGGGCACCTGGCGCAACCACCGCATCGCTTGGGACGGAGCCGACCGGCATTCGGTGTACTACAGCGTCATCGACAGCGAATGGCCCGACGTCAAGCTCCGCCTCGAAAGCCTGATGCGGCGGTGAACGTCAGGGACTCGCCAGCGTCGCGTTTGCCGGCCGGCACGAACGGTTATACTGGCAGCGCAAATCGCCGCGTCGCAGGCTCAACCACGCCTGCGACAAAGAGGCGAACCCAACGGAGGAACACACCAAATGCACTGTGGAGTGATGGTCACCGGCTACAACCAGGGTGATTGGCCCCGCCTGTTGGCTGAGGACTACGACCGGCCGCCGGCGCGAACCGACGCCAGCAATATGGATGACACTCTCTACATGGGAGAACTGGTCGAGCCTCTGGGCTTCGACTCCATCTGGGCGACGGAGCACTACGGTTCCGCCTACTCCATGCAGCCCAACCCGTTGCAGTACCTGGCCTATTGGGCGGGCCGCACCAGCCGGGTCGACGTGGGCACTGCTGTGGTCGTCGCGCCGTGGTGGAACCCGGTCCGGCTGGCTTCCGAGCTTTCCATGCTGGACATCCTGCTGAAGGGACGCCGCCTCCACTTGGGCATCGGGCGGGGCATCGCTCCCCACGAGTACGCCTCGCTGGGCTACCCCATCGGCGAGTCGCACAAGTACTTCTACGACGTGATCAACGCCATCAAGGCCGCCGACGGGGCGGAGCGGTTCGAGTTCCAGGGCGAGGTCTACGACATCCCGCCCACCACCATCCGGCCCCAGGCGCGGCACAAGGGCGAGCTGACCCGGGACATCAAGGTGGCGTTCACCACCGAGGCGTCGGCGCGCATGGCCGCGGAGAACGGCCTCGGGCAGATGTTCGTCGCCGGCGACGACGTCGACGAGATGGTCGCCAAGGTGCGCCGGTTCAACCGGATTCGCAAGGAACTCAGCCTGCCGCCGGACCAGCCCACCACGCTGCTTTGGATGTACTGCGCGGAGTCCCATGAGGAAGCCGAGGAGGGGTGGGTCTATTTCCACAACCAGCTCATGGCGGCGCAGCACCACTACTTCGAGTGGAACAACCCGGGCTACGAGGGGATAAACGGGTATGAGGAATACCTCACCCGCCAGCAGGCCGACGTGGGCACCGCCGACGCCAGCTTCAACGCCCGCCGCGCAACGCAACCCATCGGAACGCCTGACGAGATCATCGAGAAGATCCGGACATTGCAGTGGACCATCAGCCTGGAGAAGGTGGTCATCCACATGTTCTACGGCGGGATGCCCCGCGAAAAAGCCGAGAAAAGCCTGCGACTGTTCGCCGAAAAGGTCCTGCCGGCCGTGCAGGCCATGCCCACGCCCATCAACCCCGACTCCCTGGAGTAGGCTAGCCAGTCGAGAAGTCCATCCGTTTATCGCAGTTCAGGAGCCCGCATCATGACAGACAAGATCCGCCTCGGCTTTGTGGGAGCCAACGTCAACTCCACCTGGTCGGGCCAGTCTCATTTTCCCGCTCTGCTGGCCAGCCCCGATGTGGAGTTCACCGCGGTTTGCACCACCCGACCGGAGAGCGCGGAAGAGGCACGACAGGCCTTTGGCGCGAAGCTCGCCTTCCATGACTTCAACGAAATGGCAGCGTCGCCGGATATCGACGCCGTGGCCGTGGTGGTGCGGGTCCCGTCCCACTACGACCCGACCCGGGCCGCCATCGAAGCCGGCAAGCACGTGCTCACCGAGTGGCCACTGGGTCGCACCACCGCCGAAGCCGAAGAGCTGACGGAACTGGCCCGGGCCAGGGGCGTGCAAACGGCGGTCGGGTTGCAATCCCGCGTCAGTCCCGCCCTGATGTACGTCAAGGACCTGATCGATACCGGTTACGTGGGCGAGGTGATGACCTGCACCGTGACCACATTCCGGGACGGGCCCGTGAACCGCCAGTCCGGCGGCACCTGGCAGCGCGATCCCGCCATGGGCGCAAACACCTTGACTATCGCCACCGGCCACGTGATCGACGCGCTGCGCTTCGTAGCCGGCGACTTCAAGCGCGTGGCCTGCATGGTGACCAACCAGGTGCGCCAGTGGTATGAGACCGACACTCAGCAATACGTCGACGTCACCTCGCCGGACAACGTGCGCGTGTCGGGCGAGCTGGAGCGCGGCGCCGCGGCGTCGGTCCACGTCGGAGCCGTGCCTTGGGCCGGCAGCGGGTACCGCATGGAGATCTACGGCCGCGAGGGGACGCTGATCGTCACCGGGAGCGTGTCGTCGCAGCGCGGCGAGATGCTGCGGATCCAGGGGGCGCAGGGGAACCACGCGCTGGAGGATCTGGAAATCCCCCAGCGTTTCGTGTACGTCCCCGCCGATTTCCCCCAGGGAGACCCGTTCAATGTGGGTCAGCTTTACGCTCTGTTCGCCGAGGGGATCCGGACGGGCGAGACCAGTCGCCTGCCCACGTTCGATACCGCCGTGGGCCTCCACCGCTTCCTGGACACGGTCAAGGAAGCGTCCGATACGGGCCGGGAGCTGCCCGTCAGGTAAGGGTCTTTCGCGTCAGATACCCAGCAGAGCCTCAAGGTTTTTCCAGGAGATCTTTTCCTTCTCCTCCTGAGACAAGCTGGTCAGGCTTTCCAGCCACCCGCCGGGTGAAGGGTCCCAGCCCACGAAGGGCCAGTCGCTGCCGATGACCACGCGGTCGACGCCGACGCTGTCGATGAGGAAACGCAGGCCGGCCTCGCTGCTGGTCAGGAAATCGTAATAGATCTGCTTCTGGTAAGCGCTGGGCGGCTTGCGGATGTTCACACGGGCCTCCGAGCGTACCTGCCAGCCATGGTCCAGCCGGCCCATGCCGAAGCAGGCCCCGCCGCCGCCGTGGGCGATGCACACCCGCAGGTTGGGGCATTCGTCCAGGACGCCGCTGAAGATCAGGGTCGCCACCAGCAAGGCATCCTCCAGCACGACCCCGACGCTGTTGGGGATGCCGTAGCGCAGCGTCCGCTCCAGCGCCATGATGTTGTCCTGGGGTTGCGGGTGGAAGAACAGCAGGGCGTCCAGCTCCTCGGCGGCCTTGAACAGCGGCAGGAAGTGCGGCTCGTCCCAGTTCTCGCCGTTGACCACCATGTCCAGCTCGGCGCCCTTGAGGCCCAGGACATTCACGGCCCTTTCCAGCTCGGCGATGGATGCGTCGACGTCCTGGGCGGGCAGCGTGGCCAGGCCGGCGAAGCGATCGGGCCACTTTTTGGTCATGCCCGCGATCTCGTCGTTGACCTCCTGGGACGCCCTGATCGCCTCCTCGGTCTCCCAGTGGTAGGGGAACAGCGGGGTGTGGATGGACACCACCTGCACGTCGGTGCCCTCGGCGTCCATGTCCGCCAGCCGCTCCTCCGGCGTGTACCGGATCTTGGGCGAGTTGATCAGGATGCGCTTGCCGTTCCCTACGATGAACTCGAGATCGCCCTGGACCTCATGCCGCATCCCGTGCCAGTCCTCACCGTTGGCGAAGGCCCTCCACAGGACCTGCGGGGCCAGGTGAGTGTGAACGTCGATGTGTCTCACGGGTCGCCCTCCGGAACACCAGTCTTGAATTAATCGAGCTGAATCCTACAGCGTGTTGACAAATTGAGCACGGTACCCGGAAATCGCGTTCCCAGCTACCTCTTCGGAGGTGTCCGAGAGCGCTTTCCCGAGCCAACACTATTTGCAACGCTTCTGGCGTCTGGGACCGCCGCTGAATCACGGTGGCACGGGCCGGGTTCGAACCGGTGATACATGCGGTATCAAGCCATTGCCCTACCAAATTGAGCTACCGTGGCACCGCTCCATGCTAAATCTAACTCGGCGCAACGTGTCAAGCCGCGTCAGTTGGGCGCACGGTAGCCGTCGGTTCCACTGAGGTCATGCTGGACGACTGACAGCGATATGGCGAGGCTGTCCGTGATGTCCGGCCTGGTGGCGTCGGCGGCGCCGCGCTCAGCCGCCTTTTCCAATGAGGAGAGTTTTCCACCGGAGGGCGGAGTTGCCATCTGCACGGTCACGACGATTCTAACGGCGTCGCTGTCGTAAAAGGTCACGCTGTCCTGTACACCGTCCTCTGCCATCACCGCGAAATGCGCTCCGACTACCGCTTCCTCCGCCTCCCTCTTGGTGAACCCCGGGTCTTTACCGGTTTGTAGGCTGATCTCAACGTGAGGGTTTTCGGACTTGAATTTGTCGATGGCATCCCGGGCGTTGCCGGAGATGGAACCTGAAAACTTGATCCAGGCCGACAACTTGCCGGTTTTGCCGGCATCAACGACGCTGTCGGGGTTTTCCTTCTCGATGGCCGTTGTCATGCGTGAGAAATCATCGCGCCAGGCATAACGCATGATGGATTC
>DAOUHZ010000136.1:0-3230 GCA_034428455.1 Dehalococcoidia bacterium | reverse complement strand
TCCAAATACCCGCGGCCTACCCGCCGATCTGGCTCATCGTACAATTGGTATCAGTAGCTCTGGTGATGGTTGACCGGGAGCGGCGGCGGTCCCTTTACGATCTGGCGGCTCACACGGTGGTGGTGATCGGAAACCCGACTGAAGAAGAACCGGAAGCGGCCCGGCAGCGGAGTTGGGTGTCTGCCCTGTTCGGACGACTGGCCGGGCGGGAACCCGGCGGGTAATGGGAGGGAAGATTATCGGGAACTGTATCACGGCTCCAAGATAAGTTTGCCGAAGAAGTTGGTGGCCTCCATGTCGTTGTGCGCGTCGGCGGCGTTAGCCAACGGGTAGGTGCGGTGGATGGCCGGCTTGATGACCCCGCGATTGAGGCTGGCCACGATCTGGCGCATGTCCTCGCGGGAACCCATGTACCCGCCGTAGATTTCGATCTGCCGGCTGAACAGCAGACCTAGGTGCAGCTCCGCACGGAGGCCGCTGGTCGCGCCGCAGATGCAATACCGGCCGCCGGGACGCAGCGCGCGGAACCCGTGCGCCCAGACGTCCGCGCCAACATGGTCGACCAGCAGGTCTACGCCAGCGCCGCCGGTGATTTCGCGCACACGCTGCGTGATGTCTTCCTCGTTGTAATTGATCACGTGATCCGCGCCCAGGCTGCGGGCCAGTTCCGCTTTCTCAGGCGTGCTGGTGGTGGCGATGACGGTTGCGCCCACCACGTTCTTGAAGACCTGGATCGCGGCCGCGCCGACGCCGGCCGACGCCGAAAACACCAGCGCCGTCTCCCAGGGCTGGAGGGCGGCCCGACGCACTGCCATGTTCCAAACCGGGAGATACGTCGTGGGAACCGCGGCGGCGTCCGCAAAGGACACGCTGCCATCCAACTTGTACGCGTTGACCTCGGGCACGGCCACCAATTCGGCGTAGCTGCCGTCCATCGCCGTGCCGAGAAAACGGCTGCGGCGGCACAGCTCATCGCGCCCGGAGCCGCACCACTGGCAAACGCCGCAGGCCAACCTGGGGTTGACAACCACCCGATCGCCGGCGTTCAGTGTGCGGACGGCATTGCCCGTGGCCACCACCTCACCGGCCGTGTCGCCGCCCAGGATGAGCGGCGGCGGAAATTCTCGCTCCAGCCCGCGCTGGCCTTCCCGGGTGAAAAGGTCCAGACGGTTCAAGGCGCTGGCGCCGACGCGGACGACCACGTCCGACGGGCCGGGCGACGGGTCGGGGCGGTCCCCGTACTGGAGTACCCCGACGTCCCCGTGGGATTCGATATAAACGGCTTTCATGGTTGGATTTCCCTCCTTTTCCCCGTCGTCACTGCGACGGTGGTCGTCGGTTCCTATAGCAATCCTTGCACAGGAACACGACAGCCAGAGTTTCGTCGTGGCTTGCGGCCTTCCCGCAGCGCGGAGCGTCGCTGTCCGGCGACCACGGCTGATGGAACGGGCCGCCGCACATCTGGCAGGTCGACCGGTGCGGCCCGTTCAGTTCGTCGTTGCATACCACGCAGTAAACGGGACCCGATACCTGGAATATGGTTGCCACTGCACTACCTCCCTGCAATCCGCCATCGGCGGACTCTAACACGCGATTTTATCTGATACTTGGGCCCACTTTTGGGCTAATGCTTCCTCATCCTGAACGGAGTGAGTCTCACCGTCCAGGCGTGCCCGACGCAATGCGCGCAGAGCTTCTCCCATTCCGGGCCCGGCGGGAACACCCAACGCCAACAGGTCATGGCCTCTGAGTCTGGGAGCCACCGACCACCAATCAGACAGGTAGCTGTTGATCCGGTTCGCGGCCGGGGCGCCCGCCATAAGCATTGCCCCTCGCAGCGCGTCCGGCGCCATGCCGTCCAGCAGGGCACAAACTTCGGAGGGTTTTGATGCGTTGCCCAGCGCCGTCGCGAGCCGGCGTATGTGGGCTGTGTCCCGGATCAAGCGCGCCCAATCCGGCGGCGCGTTGACCCTGGCGCTGAGAGCAGCGCCCTCATCCACGCTCAGGGGCCAGACCAGCGTCGCCAACCACGCCAACGGCGTAACCGGCTCCCTAACCTCCGGCAGATGGCTGGCGGTCAGGGCCGGGTGGATGGCTGAAAGAGCACCGCAGTCGTCGGCCAATCGCAACGGCGCTGCCGGATTGGGCTCTTGCAGAATCCGTTCCAGCTCGTGCCGCAAGCGATCACCCGTAAGGGTTGACAGTGCCCTTCCAGCCAAAGCATCGGCCATAAGGTGCGCCGTTTCCGGTTCGATGGTGAACCTGAACCGGGCCGCGTACCGCACTGCCCGCAGGATTCTGGTGGGGTCGTCAAGAAAACTTCCCGGATGGAGTACGCGGATCAAGCCCGCCTCCAGGTCGGCCCATCCCCGGTGTGGATCCACTAGGTCGCCGATAGAGTCCGGCAGCAACATCGCCATCGCATTGATGGTGAAGTCCCGCCGCGCCAGATCATCTGCGATCCCGCCTGGTTCCACGTCGGGAAGGGCGCCGGGCGCGCGGTAGGTCTCTCTTCGAGCGGTGACCAGATCAATGGTGATTGACGCGGTGGCCACGGTAGCGGTGCCGAACCGTTGGTGCACCGTCAGGCGACCGTCGATGTCGGCAGCCAACTTCTCGGCCACGTTTACGGCGTCGCCTACCACGGTGATATCGAGGTCCGAAGTCAGAACCCCCAGGATACGATCCCGAACCGGTCCACCTACCAGATAACTCTTAAATCCCGAGTCGTCTGCAATGCGAGCTATGCGATCCAAATTAAACCGATGGCCGTCAACGGGCTCACCGTTGCCATCGCCACCGGTAGAAGTCAGGTCGGTTGAGGTCAGCATTTGATGTGTGGTTCGATCACCATAACTGGATAGAGTGTATCGCAAGCCTCCCGGCCCGGCAACATGGATGCTCGTTCGAGATTACAGTCCGGCCAAGCCGATACGACGGGAGCGCGCCCGAGGTGCGCTATACTTCCGTTGTCATCTTGATCGACGGAGCGAAAGAACGACATGGAAACTGTAGGATTCATTGGTTTGGGGAACATGGGCGGCGGGATGTCGGCCAACATTCAGCGAGCCGGATACCCGATGATCGTCTACGATCTGCGCGAGGAGGCGGCGCTGCCCCTGCTGGAGGGCGGAGCGCGGTTGGCCAACACGCCGGCGGAAGTGGCGGAGGCCAGCGACGTTACCTTCACGTCGCTGCCGGGTCCCTATGAGGTGGAGGCGGTGTCGACG
>DAOUHZ010000135.1:0-22828 GCA_034428455.1 Dehalococcoidia bacterium | reverse complement strand
TGTAAAAAAGGGGCGGAATTCGTGCTTGTTGTCTACATAACGCGCCTTGTGCGAACCAGCCAGGATCAGTGCGCGCCGACCCCGCTGATCTCTTTGCCAGGCTCTCCGACGGCTCCCGATTCCAGCAGCTTGGCGAACGCCTCGGAGTCGTAACCCAGTTCCGCCAGCACTTGTTCATTGTGCTCGCCAAGCAGCGGCGGAGCCATTCGCAGTTGGGACGGCGTGCCGCGCAGCTTGATCGGCGAGTTGGGAACCCGAAGGTCCGGCACGTGGGGGTGGTTTATCTCCAGGAACATTTCCCTGGCGTTGACCTGTTCGTCCGCCACCACGTCCGATGTCTTGTTGATCGGACCTACGGGCACGCCCGCTTCGTCGATCACCTTCACCCAATGGGCGATGGTGTTGTCGGCGAAGATGCCGTTGAGGTGATCCACCAATTCGGCGCGGTGGGCCACCCGGTCCGGATTGGTGGCGTACTTGGGATCGTCCTTCAGGTCAGGGTGCCCGATGGCGTTGCAGAACCGCTCCCAAAGGTTCGGGTTGGCTACCCCGAGGATGAAAAAGCCGTCGGAGGCCTGGAAGCTCTGATAGGGCACCAGGCTGGGATGGCCGGATCCGAGGCGGTGGGGCTCGATGCCGGTTCCGATAAAGCCGGTGGCGTGGTAGCTCATGGCCGCGACCTGTCCGTCCAACAGGGCGGTGTCGATGAGCTGACCCTCGCCGCTCTTGTCGCGATGGTACAGGGCGGTGACGATGGAGCCGTAGGCGAGCATTCCGGTGAAAAGGTCGACCAACGAGAACCCGACACGCTGCGGCGGACCGTTGGGGTCGCCGGTCAGGTGCATCAACCCGCTGTAGGCCTGGATGATCAGGTCGTAGCCCGGCTTGTTGGCCATGGGGCCGGTGCGCCCGTAGCCGGAGATAGTGCAGTAAACGATGTCGGGGTTGATGGCCTTGATGTCCTCGTAGCCCAACCCCATGCGGGCGAGGGTGCCAGCGCGGAAGCTTTCGATCATCACGTCGGCTTCCTTGGCCAGCTTCTTGACTATATCCAAGCCCTCTTCGGACTTCAGGTTGACGGACAGGCTGCGCTTGTTGCGGTTGAACGACATGAACTGGGTGCTTTCGCCGTTCCAGATGGGTGGCCACTTGCGGGTTTCGTCGCCATCGTTGGGTTCTTCGATCTTGATGACATCGGCCCCCATATCGGCCAGATTCTGGGTGCAAAACGGGCCAGCCAGAGTACGGGTCAGGTCGACGACCTTGATGTTTTCCAGAGGCTGAGACATCGTTCGAGTCCTCGCTTTTTCAGGTTTGGCGGATTATAGCATGGGGGTAAAGTTGCGTTGACGCGGGGGATGCCAGGTGTTAGCGTGTGGCCGAATTTTCGTTATGTCAGGTTTCGATGACGCGCGACCGCAGTGGCCGCCCCCTGATAATTTCCCTGGGCGGCATTAATATGGACCTGGTTACCTTCTCGAATCGCCTGCCGGCTCATGGCGAGACGGTAGTGGGTGACCGGTTCGTGACGTATCCGGGAGGGAAAGGGGCCAATCAGGCGGTGGCTGCGGCGCGGATGGGCGCCAGGTCGGCGATGGTTGGCCGGATCGGAGACGACATGTTCGGGCCGCAACTGATGGATATGCTGGAGGCGGCAGGCGTGGACGCCGGCGCCGTGGGGGTCTCGTCAGGAACCAATTCCGGCATTGCGGTAATCAGTGTGGGAGAAGGTGGGGAGAATCGGATCGTGCAGGTTTTGGGCGCGAATGACACGTGCGGGGATGCTGAATACGATGCAATTGCGGCGCTGCTTCCGCAGGCTTCCGCGCTTATGCTGCAATTGGAAGTTTCCATTGAACTGTCCATCAAAGCGGCCGAACTGGCGGGTTCTCACGGAGTCCAGGTAATTCTCGATCCCGGTCCGGTGCGACCGGTGCCTGAGGAGTTTTACCCGCACGTCTCGGTCATCACGCCTAACGAAACTGAAGCAGAGGCCCTGGTAGGGTATCCGATTGTAGACATGCTCACGGCGGCCAGCGCGGCCGAGGAACTGCTGGCAAGGGGCGTCGGGTCGGCGGTGATTAAATTGGGAGCTCAAGGGGCGTATTGGGCCAGCGGCAGCAGCAAAGGTGAGGCCCCTCCGTTTCCGGTACAGGCTGTCGACACCGTGGCGGCCGGCGATGCGTTCAACGGAGCTTTGGCCGTGGCGCTATCGGGAGGATATTCGCTCGAGTCGGCGGTCCGATGGGGATGCGCTGCCGGCGCGCTGGCCGTGACGCAGGTGGGAGCGCAGGATTCCATGCCAGAACGTGATGCCGTGCTGGCGTTGCTGGAGCAATCGCCTTAGCGCGATCACACAGTGGCGAACCAGTTCAATGACCAACGGGGACAAATTCTGCGCCGGATGCGGGGCTCGCCTGGTTCTGAGGGAGCACGAGGGTCGGGAACGTCCCGTGTGTCCGCAGTGCGGGCGGGTGGTCTACTACGATCCCAAACTGGCGGCCGCGTGTGTTATTGAACGGGATGGGAAGACGCTGATGGTGAGGCGGGCCGTGCAGACCGGTTACGGATTGTGGAGTATGCCGGGCGGTTATGTCGACCGGGGTGAGCCGGTGGAGATAGCGGCGGCGAGAGAGGTGGAAGAAGAGGCCGGCCTGCTGGTCGAGATCGAGCAACTGATCGGGCTTTTCTCGGATGCGGGCAATCCGGTGGTGGTGGCAGCGTACGCGGCAACAGAGGTAGGTGGTGTGCTGGCGCCGGGGCCGGAGTCGCTGGATGTCGGGTTTTTTGCGCTGGATGATTTGCCGCCCCTGGCCTTTCCCAGAGACGAGCAGATCCTGAGGCGTTGGCAACGCATTCGAAACCAGGGCTCGTGATTGGGCGGTTATGTCACTGATGCGGCGATTCGCGCCGGTGCGGGGCCTGGCCGAGCAGGCCGGCCGGACTCTGCTGGATGTCCTCTACCCATTGGAATGCGCGGGTTGCGGTAGTTCAGGAGGGAAGATTATCTGCGACCGGTGCGCGGAGGAATTGCCGTGGTTGGTTCCGCCATATTGCCGGGTTTGCGCGGCGTACAGTGAGTTTGAACTGTGCCCAGCATGTGCGCAATCGGGTCGTCAGTTCGACGGTGTGCGAGCGCCGTACCGATATGAAGGAAGCATCCGGCAGGCGATCCTGGCTATGAAATATGGCGGCATCAGGGCTGCCGCGCCGCAGTTGGGCGACATGTTGGCCGATTACCTGGAGGCCAATCCACTGCCGGGTGAACTGATGGGGCCGGTACCGATGCACACGAGCCGACTACGGGAGCGTGGCTACAACCAGGCGGAACTGCTGGCCCGTCGGGTGGCTGGGCGCTGCGATGTTCCGTATCAGAGTGACCTGCTTGCGCGAACCCGTCGGGTCGACCCGCAGGCCGGGATGACCAGCGCGGCCGGTCGCGCGACCAACGTGGCTGACAGTGTCGTGGTGGCCCGTCCCCGCCAAGTTCATGGCCAGCAAATTATCCTGGTTGACGACGTGGCTACAACCGGAAGCACCCTGAACGCGTGCGCGGCGGCGCTCAAGGATGCTGGCGCCGCGTCGGTCTGGTGCCTGACACTAGCCGTCGTCGGGAGCCATCGCACGGGTGAGTGACCGCTGGGCTTGGTTTCGTGGGAAGCGCTAGTTTGGATAGGTCATTCCGGCGTGGATCTGGTTTGACATCCTAGATACGGTCTGCTGAAATGGCGGCAACGGCTACCAGACCGACACAACAGGATCAGGAGGCAGCATCATGGCAGGCAACACAATCGTTTACGTTGGCGCCGAAGCCAGCGGACTGTACCGAAAGACGGCGGGCGATGCTCATTGGGATCTGCTCACCGATGGGTTGGCGCCGGCCACGCAGGCGCGGGCCATCGCCATTCACCCCAACGATCCGCGGACGATCTTTTGCGGGACACAGCGGGGCGTTTACCGGAGCACCGATGGTGGCGACCACTGGCAGCGCATGAACATGACCGAGGGGCGTGTGGTCTGGTCCATCCGGTTCCACCCCAACGACTCCAATATTATGTTCCTGGGCACCGAGGGCGCCGAGGTATACAAGAGCGAGGATGGCGGCGAGAATTGGGCCCAGATCGCCACCGTGTCGAATCCCGCCCAGGTACAGATGGCCTTTGCCATGCGCATCTTGGGTATCGACATTGAAGCCAGCAACCCCGACAACATGTACGCAGCTCTGGAAGTAGGCGGCGCGGCGAGCAGCACGGACGGCGGCCACACTTGGACGATCCGGAACAGCGAGTTCGCCGGCGACGTGGACCTGCTGGATCTGCACGGCGTGGCCGTGGGTGGCGCAGATTCGCAGTCAGTGCTGATTTCCAACCGCACCGGCGTGTGGCGGAGCGCAGACCGGGGCGCCTCGTGGCAGGACTGCGAGTTCGACCGGTTCTCGGACATCAAGTACTCACGCGGCATCGTGCGCGACCCCAGCGACGCCAATACACTGTACGCCTGCGTGGGCATGAACTTCGGCAGCGAGCAGGGCGGCGTGATGCGAACCACCAACCTGGGCGAAAGCTGGGAGCGGTTCGACTCCGGCGTCAACCCGGGCAGCACCACCTTCGGTGTGGCAGTGAACCGGCAGGACCCCTCGCAGGTGTACTTCTGCACGCGCCGGGGCCAGGTGTTCGGTACGCACGACGGCGGATCTTCCTGGTCATCCGACCAGCTGCCGGACATGGCGCAGAACGTGATCAGCGTGGCGTGCACGTCGGCATAGCCCACTGGTCCGTTGACGGAAAAACGCTGGCGGCGGCCTGTTGATTGCGGGCCGCCGCCAGCTTTATCCTCATTGAGGTGTCCGGTATAATCGATACGAGCATTACTCATGGATGTAGCAACATCGTGAGGTGGCGTAAATGCTGATATTGAATGGTTTCCTACGTGGTTTATGGGTTGGGATTGTCGCGGTTTTCGTTTGGGTGGTCATCGCCGAGATGACCGGATGGAATTGGATGCCCCATTGGAATGGGGTCGTATTCATGGCGTCCGCTGTGGGCGCCGGGTTGGCGAAAATGAGCAAACCATAGGAGGTTGCTATGCGCTCAAAGATCTGTTTAATTGTAGCTGCGTTATGTCGAGTCAGGGATAAGATCAAGGTAGTTCGCGCAGGTGAAGTGGTGGGCATAGCCATTTTAGCATTTGCGGCGTGGGTTTATTGGGGGAATACGTGGAGGAAGTTGCGGTCTGCTCGGTTGCGATTGGAGAGGGACTATTTGCAGATTGGAGCTTCAAATTAGATTGCCTGGATAGTGTTCTTGGTGACCTGCGAGGTGACAATACTGCTGCGACCGTAATTTTGGCTATCGCCGCCGCCATACTAGCCAGGGCGTGGGGCGGCGGTTCCAAGCCAGCAGAGTGAAAAAGGGGCGGGTTGCAAAACCCGCCCCTCACTGTTGGCTGCCAGGGTCGGTTTAGCTGCTGGCTTTGGGCAGCCAGTCCTGGTTCCAGGGGAACTCGTCGGCGCCGGTACCGAAGGCGGGTTGGCCCTGGTCGATGCGATCGCGGTATGGGCTGGTGACGGGCTCACGGTACGGGTACAGACCACCCTCGTACATCTGCTCGCCCTTCTTGAAATGGGTCGCCTGTTCCAGGGTCTCCACGAAAGGCATGTTGATGTCGTAGAGGTTGCCGGCGCTGGCGCGAGGCCGGGGACCGGCCTTGGAGACGTGCCCGTAGAGTTCGCGACCGATGATGCGCTCGGCGGCCCAGACGCATTCGATGAGCTTGTCGATGTCGACGCCGGTTGGGATACCCATATCGTCCATCATGTGGAGCAGGTCTTCGGTGGGAGCCATACCGGTGGCGCGCCCGTTGCCGCAGTAGGGGCAACCGCCGAACCCGCCGATGGTCCCGTCGAGCTCAAGGGTATCCTCAGGGCCCAAAATGCGCATGGCGGCGTAGGCGGAAGCGATGGCCATGTTGCGGCCGTTGTGGAGGTGCAGCCGGAAGTGGTCGATTTCGGGCCAGCGTTCCTTGACGCGGGAGATGCTCTCCTCGACCTTGGCCGGCGTGCAGTGGCTCATCGGGTCGCCCATGGAGCAACTGCGCACGCCGATGCCGGCTTCTTCCCACAGCCCATGCTGGTATTCAAAAAGGGTCATCAGGGTGTCCACCTCGAACTCGCCGAGGAAGTTGGAACCCCAGGATGCGTTGCAGCCGATGCCGGCCTCGGTGATCCCCATCTCCTGGGCCTGGGCGATGATGGCAGGCCAGCGCTCCATTTCCTGCATCTGGCTGCGGTTGGTGTTGCGTCGAGCGAACACGTCGCAAAGGTGGCACGAAAGGCGAGGATAGGCGTCGCGCTCGATGGTCAAGGGCGGGGAGTAAGCCCGGGCTCGTTCCACACCGCGGGCGTTCAGCGCGAGGGCGCTGTAGGTAACGCCGAGTTTGGGCGTGAACTTGGTGACGATCTCGTCAATCCGCTCCATCTGGGGGGTCCACCGTGGGCTGACGAATGAACCGACAACGATACTCGTGAGGCCGGTTTCCGAGAGCATATCGAGGAGTTCTACCTTGTCATCGACGGCGATGTTGGAGTCCTCGATCTGCATGCCCTCGCGCATGCCTTCTTCCTTATAGTGGACCGTGGGCCATTGGTTTGGCATGGGAATCTCCTTGCGCCTGGTGGCGCGGTTGGCTGAGTTCCGGTGCGCACGAACGCGCGGAATGCCGAAATTCTAGGGTTGGCCCGCCGGCATTGTCAAGAAAACTACGGCACAACGTCTGAAGCACTGAAACCGTGCCGTTGACCGATTTTGAGGTGTTAGAATGACTTACAAGCGATGACAGGGTGACACTGTGCCGGCCATAGCCATATTCTTGGTAAGCTTCTTTGTAGCCTGTTGGGTGTACGTCGTCGGAGACCTTCTCGGATGGGGCGCACTCGAATACGAGGTGATGCGAGCCAGTTTGCCCATCGCGTACACTGGCGCCGTCATATCGGTCGGCGTTTTAGCCGTAGCCGTTGCTGCTGCCGTCCTTCGCAGATGAATGACCGCCTGCACAACATTGCGCAATCCGCGCTGGGTTTCTTGCGATGGGTCAGCGGTGATTTAGGGACAGTTTTTCTTGGCGCAGCGGCAATCTTTTTAGTGAGAGCGTTTCCGGCATCGGTATGTGATGAATGCCAGGAGTTGGATGGGCGGATGCTACTTGCCAGTGGATTTTTTCCTAGCGTTAGGGATGGTGTTCAGGTACGTGCATAAAGTCTATTCAGAAAACGGTCCAGATTGAAGGCACCCCAATTGCACTATCATTTTTAGGCACCCGGCCTATTGCAGGCGTACGCAATAATCTTATAGACCAGCCTGGCGGCGGTGTACGAGTGGGCGGGCAGGCCCTGGTCGGGGGCGAGCTCGCATACGTCGAAACCGACAACGCGACGCGCCTGACCGACCTGCCGTAGGAGGCTGGTCAGATCGATCCAGCGCATGCCGCCGGGTTCCGGCGTGCCCACGGCGGGCATCTCGGCGGGGTCGAGGACATCCAGGTCGACGCTGATGTATACGTCTGAAGTCAGGCCGGCGATTATTTCATCCAGGTCGCTTTCGGTTTCCGGTGGCCAGTAGCAGACGGGAACGCTGTGGTCGTCAATGTACTGCCGTTCTTCGAGAGCCAACGTGCGCACGCCAACCAACGAGATCGGACAACGCTCGGCGATGCGGCGGGCTCCGGAGCCATGACCCCAGCGTGTACCCTGGTATTCGTCGCGCAAGTCGGCGTGGGCATCGATGTAGAGAACGGATAGGTCAGGATTGCGGTCGAGGTGGGCGAGCGCAGATCCGATGGAGACCGAATGATCGCCGCCGATGACGGCGGTGAGCTTTCCTGAGCCCTGGGCGGCGTAGTGAGAAACCGCCGACCGGACGCGTTCCACCATTTGGTAAGGGTCGCCGACGTGGGGTTCCAGAGGAGGCGCGGTGTGAATGCCAAAATCGGCAACGTCCACACCCAGTTCGAGGTCGTAGTCCTCCAGCGCTGCCGACGCCGTGATGATGGCCGCAGGACCGTGGCGTGCGCCAGTGCGGAAAGAGGTGGTGCTATCGATGGGGACCGGTATCAGAACGGCTGCCGCGCTTACCAGCGCGGACTGATCGGGTGGGAGCGCCAGGAAGTTGGTGGGCGTCCACGGGACGGGAGGCGTCTGAGGATCAGGCAACGGGGGAGCCGGAGGCGGCGGTTTGGAGCATAGTCCGCTGACGCTGGGTTTCGCGGGCGCCCTGGTCGGCGTCGAGCCATTCCAGCCCCCGGTCGAGCAACCAGGTTTTCACGTTGCGCAGGTCGAACAGTGAACGGGCATCGGCCAGGGCCTGCTCGTGGTCGAAGGACTTGCATGAGAAGACGTCGATGTTGACGTAGTCGCGTTCCGGGAAGGTGTGGACGCTGATGTGGCTCTCCGCAATGATAACGAAGCCGGAGATGCCGTTGTCGGCGGGTTTGGGGCCGTGGTATTCGAGGACTTCCGGTTCGGTAATCCGGGTCATTCCCAGGGCGGCCGGGTATTCATGGAGGAAGGATCGCAGGCGGTCGGTGTCCCACATCATGGCATGGTCGCCGCCGAAACCGTCAATGATCAAGTGCATCCTGCTGCCGAGCCCCCGCCGATAAAATAAGCCCCGTCAGGACGGGGCCGCGCCGTCTTGTGAAATTGCGGCGCATAGAATATCATAGCCGCCACGCTAATTCAAAGGGTGAAATCCGCAGCCGCAACCCATCGGCGCCGAGGTCGCAAATCCGTTGACCCGGCGTCGGCGTATGCCAGCCAACCGCAATTCCGGTATTTGCGCCCAAGTACCAACCACGCGAGCGGAATCGATCATGGCCGTAGACGCTGAAAACCAAGCTGATCTGGAGATGGATCTGTCAACGGAGTCGCCGGATGTCGACGTGATGATCGAGGTCCGCGACCTGACGCACTACTACGGGCCGATGCCGGCGGTGGAGAACGTGAACTTCACGGTGCGCCGGGGCGAGATCCTGGGTTTCTTGGGTCCCAACGGCGCCGGGAAGACGACCACCATGCGGATACTGACGGGGTTCATGCCGCCGACGCGGGGCACGGTAACGCTGGACGGGTATGACGTGGTGGAGAAATCGCTGGAAGTGCGTAAGCGGGTCGGCTACCTGCCGGAATCGGTGCCGCTGCACACCGAGATGACGGTGACCAGCTACCTCAAGTATATGGGCACGCTGCGGGGGATGAATGGCCGCAGCATCCGCCGGCGGATTGATGACGTAATTGACGTGTGCCGCCTGGAGGACTACAGCAAGACCCTCATAGGAAAGCTGTCCAAGGGCTTTCGGCAGCGAGTGGGTATCGCGCAGGCGATCCTGCATGAGCCGGAGGTGCTGGTGCTGGACGAGCCGACCATCGGGATCGATCCCATTCAGGTGGTGGAGACCCGGAGCCTGATCCAAGACCTGGGGCGGGAGCAGACGGTCGTCCTGAGCAGCCACATCCTGCCGGAGGTCAGCATGATCTGCGAGCGGGTTCTGATCATCCACGAGGGGCACATCGTGGCGGCCGACACGCCGAACAACCTGGCGCAGCACCTGCGCGGCGTGGCCCAACTGGAAGTTGAGATTGGCGGGCCGCCGGCTGACGTGCTGCCTGTGCTTCGAGGGATCGACGGCACAACCGAGGTGACGCACCACCCTCGTCCCGGAGTGAACGCGTACCGAGTCAAGTTCCGCGAGGGGTTGGACCTGCGCGACGACATTTCGCGCACTGTGGTGAGCAACGGCTGGAGCCTGCTGAGCATGCAGATGAGCAGCATGAGCCTGGAGGAAATATTCCTGCGGGTGACGACAGCGGAAGACGACGTAGAGTAACCGGACCGGATAACGATGCGAACCATCCGCGCGGTGGCGTTCAAGGAAATCCAGATCTACTTCAGCAGCCCCGTGGCGTACATCGTGGCGCTCATCTTCATGGCGCTGAGCGGGTTCTTCTTCGTTCGAGACTTGGGAAACCCGTTTCCCGAGGCCTCGCTGAGCAATTTCTTCCAGGGGGCGACGTTCCTGCTGATTCCCCTGGCCCCGGCGCTGACGATGCGCCTGCTGGCGGAGGAGCAGAAGCTGGGTACGATTGAACTGCTCCTGACCTCGCCGGTGCGGGACTGGGAAGTGATACTGGGCAAATACCTGGCGAGCTTCGTGTTCCTGCTGTTCCTTCTGTCGCTCACCTCGTATTATGTAATCCTGCTGCTGGTGTTCGCGAAGCCGGACCCGGGGCCGATTTACTCCGGGTATTTGGGCCTGATCCTCTATGGCGCGGCCGCGCTGTCGGTGGGCATCCTTACGTCCACGCTTACCAGCAACCAGATCATCGCTGCGGTGGTGGGCACGGGGATCCTGGTGGTGCTGTACGCTACGTCTTTCATCGGCGACGTGGTCACCGGGGTTTGGGCGACGATTTTCAACCAACTGGGTTTCACCAGTCATTTCAACGACTTTGACCGGGGGATCATCGATTCGACGCACATCGTGTACTTTGTAACGGTGACCGCATTGTTCCTGTTCCTCTCGATACGCGCGCTGGAGTCGCGGCGCTGGAGGTAGCATGAGCCAACAGCGCATCGGCGACGGGCCCCGAGATTGGCGCCGGCGCAGGGGACGGGACCGCCAGGCAGACGCCGGAGACGGCGGCGGTTCCAGCGACCAGCCGGAAGCGTTGCAGGAACAGTCGCGCACGCTGTTTTCCTTTATAGAGCCGGCGTTCGACCTGGTAGCGATTTTCTACGCGCCGATACTCATCGCCGGCGTGATCGGCCTGATCGTTGGGGCAGTGCTCCTGGCGTTCATCGGCTCCCTGAAGCTGTATGGCGGGATCGTCATTGGCATCGGGGCAGTGTTGATCCTGCTCGTAGCGCTGTCGTATTTCAGCCAGGTGCTGGCGGCGTTTTTCAGCCGGACCGGGCGGTATGGAGTCAATACGGTGATCATGACCGCCGCCTTTTTTGGGCTGGTGGCTCTGGCCAACTACGTGGCATTCGAAAACCACGTGAGGTCCGACACCACGGCGACCAACCAGTTTTCCCTGGCGCAGCGCACGCGCGACCTCCTGGACGGGTTGGATCGTCCAATCAACGTCATAGCCTACTATCCGGACGAAATACCCAGCATTGAGATGCTGACCAGACGCGGCAAGGTGGAGACCACCCTGAGCGAGTTCGGGCGGCGCAGCGGCAATTTCACCTATCGTTTCATTGATCCCCAGAAAGAAGCAGACCTGGCGCGCGGCCAGGGAGTCACGGCATACGAGACCTTGGCGGTGTCGGCCGTGGGCACGGACATCATCGACCTGGTACAGCCCACCGATGGAGTTTACAGCCGGCTGGAACAGGACCTTTATACCGCGCTCCTGGTGGCGACCGAAGCTGAGCGGAAGAAGGTCTATTTCCTGAGCGGGCATGGAGAACGCGACGTCACCCGACAGGCTGAGGACGGCTACCTCAAGATCCGCGAAGGTTTGGAAGTGGACAACTATCAGGTGGAGACCCTGCCCTGGGCTCCGGTTGATGAAGATGTAGAGGTGCCCGACGATGCCGCGCTGCTGGTGATCGCCGGACCAACGGGTGAGTTGCCCGTATCACATTTGGACGCACTGAATCATTACATGGCCGGCAGAAACCCGGACGGCACGCCACGGCGGGAAGCAGCGAGGATAATCTTCCTGGCCGAGCCGGACACCCACGATACCTTCCGCGCCTTCCTCGCGTTCTGGGGCGTGATTGTCACCGACAGCTACATCCGGGACGTTGAAGGGTCGCAACCCAACGCGCCACGCACATTACGGGTGGGCATCTACAATCCGGACGCGCCGCCGGAGATCGTAGCTCCGCGAGGACAGCCCCTGAACGTGGCTTTCATGCCGGGCACGGCCGCGGTCGAACCGATACTTGAAGAGACCAACACGCGGCTGCCCCGTCCCATTGCGGCGACCACCCCGTCGGCGCGCCTGATTGAAGACATTGAGCGGGTGGACCCGGTGGATGACGACCCGCAACGGGTGTATTTCCCGGCCATGTACCTGGACATCATCGCGCCGGTGGGAGCAGCGGCGCCGACAAGCCGGCCGCCGGACAACGAGATCGCCAGCATGGTAGTGTTCGGCGACTCGGATTTCGTTTCGAACCGTAACGTGGACCGTGGCTCCAGCGCCGCCCTGTTCCTGAACTCGGCGAACTACCTGATGGGTGACTTCTCCCTGGTGTCCATACGGGACCGGGAGTTCGTTTACCGGGAGTGGAACCTGGACGAGAACGAGTTCAATTTCGTGCGCTTCTCAACTTGGCTGCTCTTGCCCGGGTTGATGGGCATTATGGCGGTCATGGTCTGGTGGGTTCGCCGCTAGTGCGAGGCGCCTGAATCCCGGCTGTCGTCGGGATCACTGGGCGATGATCAGGTTATGAACATCCGGTTGACCATCCTGCTGGTGTTCGTGCTGGCGCTGTTCGGAGCGCTGGCGCTGTGGTTCAAGCCCTGGGATCAGGATGCCCCGCGGGAGGAAGAGCCGTGGGCGTGGCGGATCGATGACGACGCGATAGTGCACGTTGAGGTGACCAACCGCAGCGAGGCCGGTGGGTCCATAGAATGCTCCGACGAGGATATTCCCCTCACCGGTGAAGAGAGAACTGTGGCCTACGAGAAAGATTTGGGGCGGGGCAAGTGGTTCATCGCGGATGGCGACGAGCGCGAAGAGGTCTACCAGCAGCGATGGTCCGGAACTCCTCTGCTGCTGAGCGGGCCAAAGGTGAACCGCGTGCTGGGCCAGACGATCGAGAACCCGGCGCAGTACGGGCTGGAGCCTCCGGAGACGGTCATCACGATAACCGAGGAAACCGGACTGTCCTACGAGTTCTGGCTGGGGAACCTAACGCCGGACGAGGGTTACAGCTACATGCGGCTGGTGGGTGATCCGCAGCTGCTGACGGTGCCGGAAGTGTGGGGACGAGTGGTGAATTGCCTGGCGGTCAGCCCGCCGGTCATCCCACCGCCGATAGAATTGGGGTACTTTTACGAGGAAGAGTTCCGCGATATCCAGGAATTGGAGATTACCCACAACGGCGTCACCGCGACCTACGCTCCGGATTCGGGCGTGCGCAGCTGGCACGTAACCATTGGAGACGAGCGGCAGGCAGTTATGGAGCCCGAGTGGTGGCTCTCGCAGTTGCAGTGGTTTGGTCAGCCGGGCAAGCCGGGCGGACCGGACGCGCCCGGCGGATGGCACGTCGATGAAGAAGGGGCGAATGATCCACAATACGGGCTGCAGCCGCCGGATACTACGGTGCGGATCAAGACGCACGAGAAGATGCACGAATTCTACATCGGGGGCGGGCACGTCGAAGTGGACCAGGAGAACCAGCCTATCCTGGACGGCGCCGGCAACACGCAAGTGCTCGTGCATTACGCAGGGCTGCCGGATGATCCCATCGTGTACGTGGTCAACCGCGTCCGCGCGGAACGGACCTTCTGCCTGGTTGAAGATCCCCCAACGGAAAGACCATACAACTGCCCATAGCCGGGTCGGTGAGGAGGGCATTTTGAACGCAGAGATTATCTCGGTCGGCACCGAGCTGCTGATGGGCGAGTTGACGGATACCAACGCCAGCTGGATTGCCGGTCGGCTGCCGGCCCTGGGCATCCAGCTCCAGTGGGTCAGCATTGTAGGAGACGACCTGCCGAAGCTCACCGAGGCATTCGTGCAGGGGTGGCAACGCTCCGACATCATCTTCACTACCGGAGGTCTGGGTCCCACCCAGGACGATTTGACGCGAGAGGCCGTAGCGGCGGCACTGGGCGAGACGCCCGTAGTGCAAGAGCCGGAGTTAGAGAACCTGCGGCAGTGGTTCCGCAACCGCGGCCAGGACATGCCGGCTCACAACGTCAAGCAGGCGCACCTGATACCTTCGGCGGAGTTCATCACGAACCGGAACGGCACGGCTCCCGGATGGTGGGCGCAGCGGGACGACAAGCACATCGTTTGCATGCCGGGACCGCCCGGCGAAAACCGGGCCATGTGGCAGGACGAAATCGACGCCAGGCTGAAGGAAATCGTCGACGCCGAGGTCACCATCACCCGCAACATCAAGACGCTGGGACTGGGTGAGGCGTCGGTGGACGAGATAATGAACGAGTATTTCGGCCTGGAGAACCCCTATCTCGGTATCTATTCCAAGGCCGACGGGATCCACCTGCGGATTATCGCGAGGGCGGCGGACGAGGCGGCAGCGCGGGAGATGATTGCGCCGATTGAGGACGCCATCCACGACCGGCTGGCGCCGTACGTATGGGGCTACGACGACGAAACCCCGGAGCTATCGGTTGGAGCGGCG
Source organism: Dehalococcoidia bacterium (assembly GCA_034428455.1). Taxonomy (GTDB): domain Bacteria; phylum Chloroflexota; class Dehalococcoidia; order Lucifugimonadales; family UBA3495; genus Bin87. Next base: position 8,444 of record DAOUHZ010000135.1, on the reverse strand, counting down.
CTGGTGTCACGGGGGATGACGCTGGCGACCATGGAGTCGGTCAGCGGCGGCTTTCTGGCAAACACCATCACCGAAGCGCCGGACAGCAACCGGTGGTACCGGGGCGGCAACGTGGCGTACACCATCGACGCTATGGTAGCGTCAGGCGTGGATTCCGGCGTTCTGGAAACCCATGGTGTGGTGAGCCAGGAGACCGCTAACGCCATGGCCCAGGTCGCTCAGTCCGCGACGGCCGCCGATTTTGGCATCGGCTTGACCGGGGTGCTGGGACCGCAGGAACTGGAAGGCCATCGCCCCGGAACGATTCACATCGCCATCGCCCACGGGGATGACGTGCGGGAGTTTCCGCTGCGCACGCCGCCGCGCCGGCTGGTAATCAAACGGCGATCGTGCAACACAGCACTTACCGAGTTACGTAAACTCATCACAGAGGTCGCGCCGTAATTCGAACGGAACCAAAACTGAGGGGCGGGTTCATCACCCGCCCCTTTTGCGTTTGTGTGCTCCCGAGACCGGAACCTACATGGTCAGGGACCGGTATAGCATGGGCAACCGTTCCGGCAGAGCCCAGATGTCGTCTAGGACCTCGTAGTTGAGGTCGCCGCACATGGTCTTCAGGTAGTCATGCCCGGCCTTGTCGACGGTCAGGCAGAAGGGGTTGATTTCCTTGCGCTTGGCTTCCAACAGGGCCTGGTGGGTGTCGTGGACGGCGTATTCCTTCTCCACGCCCTCGCGGCTGTAACCGCGGTCCTGAGGCCGGCCGTCGCTGATCAGGAACATGATCTTGGTCGCCGCGTCCTGATTTTCCAGCTTGGTGATGGCGTGGCGGATGGCTGAACCCATGCGGGTGGCGTGCAACGGGGTCACCTTGTCGATGCGCCGCTTGATTTTGTCGTTGAACTGCTCCTCGATGTCCTTGATGACGTAGAACTCCACGTTCTCGCGGCCATAACCGGAGAACCCATAGATGCCGTAGGTGTCGCCGATAGACTCCAGGGCGTTGATGAGGAGGGCGCAGCTCTCGCGCTCGAGGTCAATGATGCGCTTGTAATGGCGGCGCACCAAGCCTTCGCGGCGGCGGCGCAGCCAGACCATGTACTCCACCGGGTCGTCCGGGGCGTCCCGGTCATCCACGGAGTGGCGGCCCTCGTCGATTGCTTCGGCGGTGGACGCCGACATGTCCAACAGGAAGACCACGGCGACGTCGCGTTCAACGCGGTTGCGGCGCCAGTAGATCTTCTCGTCCGGGGGAACGTTCATGCGGAGGTCGGCCCAAGCTTCCAGGGCCGAGTTCAGGTCGATGTCCTCGCCGTCGATCAGGCGGTAGGTCTTGCGCCAGGTCTCCGGCATGATGAGCTCGAACTGGCGCTTGATGTGAGCCAGCAGCGAGGCATAGTTGCGAAGGGAGTCGTTGTAGAAGTTCGGGTCGCCTTCGTCAAGGACCTTCTCCTTGACGATGCACCAGCGCGGCTTGTAGTCGTTGGCGCGGAAGTCCCACTCGTCGTAGACGAAGGTTTTGGGCTCCAGCGCTTCCAACTCGCCGCCGGCGTCGTCATCGTGGAGGATGGGACCGTAGCCGCGCCCGGGGTCGTTGGACGGCGGGGGCACGCCGGCTTCCTTCATGATGTTCTGGGCGAACATGGCCATACTCTGGTCGACGTCGCCCTCCTGGGCGTCAAGTTCGAGTTCGGCGCTGTCCTGGAGCAACTGTTCGAGCTCCTCCTGGGTCATGGGTTCGGCGTCGCCCAGCTCGCTCTGATCCATCTGCAACTTGGTGAGCAGCTGGACCATTTCGGGTTTGAAGTCACCGCGGTACTCAACGGGTTCCGGTGATTCATAGGGGTCGCCCTCACCCTGCTCGCCCTGCTGTTCGCTCATCTGGGCTTGCAGCTTGTCGAGTAGAGCCTGGTACTCCTCCTCGGAGAATTCGCCGGGATCGTCCAGGTCCTCCGGCTGGAACTCGTCCTCCGGTTCCTGCTGGTTCTGGAGGCGGGAGATGATCTCGTAGGCACGCAAGGCGGCTTCGGCGGTGTCCTCAATGGACGCGCGGACGGTGCGGAGGCGGTGCATGATACGGGCGAGCATGAACGCTTCTTCCCGATAGTCCTGCGGCACCGGCAGACCCTCGAAGCGGTCCAGGCTCATGTGGACCAGCAGTTCGATGAGGGCTTCCTGAAGAGGCAGTTCCTCGATACGCGGGCGCTGGGTGAGTGCGTCGCCCTGCACGTCCAGGGCCGGACGACGGATGCCGGGGTACTCGGTTTTAATGCGGTAGTCCAACCGGCAGTCTTCCAGCACGCTGAATAGGTCGAAAGCCATGCGACGGTCTTCAAACAGGGACAGGAACCGTCCGATGTCGGTGTAGACGCGCATAGTGCCGCCGGGCCCGGATCCGTCGTCGATTTCAATGGACGGAACGGATTCGGAATCCAGCAGCTGGAAATGTTCGGCGGTTGCGGTGCGGATTGCTTCGATGCGCGCCTGGATCGCCTCTTCCATGCGGAACCGGCGGTCGTCGAAAACGTTGGCCGGCCTCACGAAATCGAACTGGAAACTGCCGAATTCGAGGTGGGATACCTGGTGGGTTGCGACGACCTTGAACCACGCGAAGTTCTGCGACTTGTCGTTGTAGTTGTCGATCACCGGAGGCAGATAGACCTTGGTGCCGTCGGTGGATGCGGTGTCCTGATCGACCCATCCAATCTGGCGACGGACGAGTTCGGCGGTGGAAAGCACCTCGATGTTCTCGCCGGACAGGGCGCGGGTGTAGAGGCGCATGATGCCCTTGACCCGTTCCAGGTCCAGGCTGGACGACAGTGTCTCCAGCATGGATTCGGACGTGTTGGATTCGATCTTGAAGAAAGCGATGCCGCTTTCGGGGTTCTCGTTGAGGAGTTCGACGCCGTGCTGGTACCACTGGTCCAGCTGCTGCAGCGTGATCCGGTTGAGCACCGGGTCGAGACTCTTCAGGAAAGGCGGAACTGCGTCCGGTGTGCTGGCCAGCAGCCCATCGCACAGGTCCAGGATGTGGCCCTGGGATCCGGCGGAAACATGGGACAGAGCCTGCGCGCCGTCGTAGAGGAACCGCGAGGTGTCGCGGAGGCCCATCTTGGCGAGCTTTTCGCCGAGACGCAGGAACCGGCCGGTTTGGCCCTCTTCGACGTGCTGGAGCGCGCGGGGCGCCATCTCCAGGCAGGCCTTGACCTCGCGCCAGCTGCTGTCGGTCAGGGCGCGGGACATGGACAGGAACGCCTCGCGTTCGCGTCCCATTGCCGGCAGTACGTCACGACCGAGAACGAGGCACTCGGCGGCGACGTCGTAAGACTTGTAGGACAGCGCCTCGATCAGCGATGCGAACACTTCCACGTCCCAGAAGGGCAGGTTGCGCACCAGGTCGGGGCTAACCTCAAAGAATCGGGCCGCCAGCGTGCTGGACTTCCAGGTGCCCTTGTAGAGCGAACGGCCCAGCCCGGCCCAGCGTGGGATGTACTGGGGCCGGAGGTTGGTGACGATAGACGGGCTGGCCTTGAAGAAGGCGACCGCCAAAGTCGGCGAGTCCTGGGACAGGTAGGTCCCGCAGCGCGCCCACTGCATGAATGAGGCAAAGGCAAGGGATCGGGCCACCTCCGGGCTGACGCGGTAGTATTCCACCGCGGATTCCCAGGAGCGGACGGTCTGGGTGCCGATGGCGACACCCTCTCGGGCCCATAGAGCCGTTTCCTCTTCGCTGAAGGACTCGGCCATGGCGTCGGCGACGGCCTGGTAGGCTTCGGTTACTGCCGGCGACAGTTTGACCAGTTCGTCCAGCAGGTCGCCTGTAGCGGAATTAGTCAAGGCTCGTGTCCTCCTTTGTCAACTCGGCATCTATTTCAGTTCAGCATCGATGGTGTCGAGGAACTGGTCGAGGATTTTGGCGGTGGCTCCATACACGAGGTGTTGCTGGTAGCCGTACGAACGCACCGAAATCCTCTCGCCATCTTCGATCCGGGAGTCCCAGCGCAGGGTTGCGGGATCGCGAAGAACGTTGATCGGGATTTCGACAACCTCCGCGATTTCGTGGGAACTGGGGTTGAACTGGTACGGATAGGGGATCGTCCCGACGAAGACTTTTACCAGGAAGTTGGAACGGGTGACGTTGTCGTCGAGGCGACCCAAAATCGTTATGTCGTCTCGGGCAATGCCCATTTCTTCCTCGGTTTCGCGCCGGGCGGTGTCCTCGAAATCGGCGTCTTCCGGGTCACGGGCGCCGCCGGGGAACGACATTTCCCCCTTGTGGTGCTCAACCGCCATGGACCGCTTGTTCAGCAGGACGCAGAACTCGCCGTCTTTGGGGTACAGCAATAGCATTACTGCCGCCGGCATCAGGCCTTCTGCGGCGGCAGTAACTTGCTGGCGGTTGGCCAGCGCGTTGCGGACTAGATCGAGGGTGATTGCACCCATTGAGGTTCCATCATCTACTCAAAGATGGAGTACACCACCTCTTCGATGCTCCGCTGCAGTTCAGTCTCGTCAGACAGGGTCCACACGATGGCCACCTGGCAGGCGCGGCGGGCGGGGATGCCCTGCTGCATCAGCCGGCCGGCGTAGATCAAGAGACGGGTGCTGGCGCCTTCGGCCAAGCCGTGCTCGCGGAGGTTCCGGATCTTCTCCCCCAGGCGCGCGAGGGCGTGTGCCTGCTCTTCGTTGCAGCCGCTTTCCTTGGCTACGATTTCGGCTTCGACGTCAACCGGCGGATAGTCGAACTCGATGGAGATGAACCGCTGGCGGGTGCTGTGCTTGAGGTCCTTCAAGGCGCTCTGATAGTGGGGGTTGTAGGAGATGCAGAGCAGGAAGCGGTCATCGGCCTCAATGATGTTGCCGGTCTTCTCGACGGGCAGGATGCGCCGGTGGTCGGTGAGGGGGTGGATGAGCACGGTGGTGTCCTTGCGGGCTTCCACCACTTCGTCAAGGTACAGGATGGCGCCGGCCTTGACCGCGCGGGTCATGGGTCCGTCGATCCAACGGGTGCCGTTGGCGTCAAGCAGGTAGCGACCGACCAGGTCGCTGGCCGTGAGGTCTTCGTGACAGGCAATGGTCACCAGCGGGACGCGAACCTCGCCTTCGCGCATTTCCTGCGCGCCCTCGCTGCGGATCGTGGTGATAGGCCGGCCGAGTTTCCAGGCCATGTACTCAACGAACCGTGTCTTGCCGCACCCGGTGGGTCCTTTCAGCAGGACGGGGATGTGCTGTTCGTAGGCGGCCTCGAACAATTCCAACTCATCGCCAACGGCACGGTAGTACGGCTCGCTGCGGACCAGGAACTCTTCGATGGCGAACTCTTTGAAACTGGGTTCGTCTTCCAGCATTTCGATGTTTGCTTCAACCATTGCCTTGATTTACCTTTCCTTTGACTCGAGCCTGCCACAAAGCGGCCACTTCGCTTTCCAACGCAGCTAAATCAGCCGAGTTTTCGACCACCACGTCGGAACGCCCGTTGCGTTCTTCTGCCGGCATCTGCGAGTTGATCCGCTTTCGGGCTTCCTCTTCGGTCATTCCGTTGCGTTGACGCAGGCGTTCGACGACCACGTCGGCTGGGGTGTGAGTGGACCAGACTTCGTCGACCAGTTTATCCCAACCCGCTTCGAAGAGCACCGCAGCTTCCACCACCGCAACCTCAACTCCATCCGCGGCGAGGCCAGCTTTGCGATCCTCGACCATTCGAGCCATCAACGGATGCATGATGCCGTTGAGCCGCTCGAGTTCTGCCGGGTCAGCGAATACTATGGATCCGAGTTTGCGCCGATCGATTTCGCCTTCCGTGGTTAGAATGTCCTCTCCAAAGGCTGCAACGACCTGGCGCCAAGCTTCGGAGTTCGGTGCGTAAGCCTCGTGGCCCAGCCTGTCAGCGTCGATTATCGACGCGCCTTGCGCTCGCAATAGCTCGGCAACTACGCTTTTGCCACTTCCAATACCGCCAGTTAGACCGATTGTAAGCATGACCGCCCGAATTAATAGACTGCCGGGCATTCTAACAAGGCGGTAAACATCGGTCAACCGAAACGTTCGGAAACGGGTCCGGCCGCGGAGAACGGAGGGCGCGAGATTCGATGTCGACGCCTCAATCCCGACCACTCGACTCAGGTGCCGGGTTCTTTGCCGCATGAAAGTTCATGCAGCCCGGCTTTTGATAGAATTGGGATCAACAGGCTATTGGAACAAGCCACACTAAGGGGGACGGCCATGCCGATCATGAGGCTTTACACGGGCGACGACGGGCAGTCACATATCGAGCAAATCGAGCTGGAATCGCATCCGGAGTACGCGGCGATGCAGGCCGCCCAGGGTATCGTGTTCCGGCGGGTTGAGCCGGGATATTTCAGCGACTGGCACTGCGCCCCGCGCCGGCAGTTTGTCATCACGCTTGAGGGCGAGGTCGAGATTGGTCTGGGCGACGGGTCGGTGCACCGGTTCGGCGCCGGCCACGTGACACTGGCGGAGGATTTGACCGGCCAGGGCCATACGACGCGAGCGGTCGGCGATCAGCCGCGGCTGACGGCCACGATTCCCCTGGACGGTTAGCCGACACGCCCTCCGTTGGTTGCCACGCGGGTAATCCGGGTTCTCTCCGTGACTACGTCCACGGTGACATATCCACCGCGACCGGTGGTTGACCGCAGCGACCTCCCGCCCGGTCCGCCGGAGCTGCCTGTCATCGGGCAGACGTTGCGTTATGTTCGCGATCCGATCCGGTTCATGCTGGATTCGGCGCGATACGGCGACCTGGTTACGCTGTCTGTCAAGCCGGCCCTGCTGCTGATGGTCAACCACCCCGACCTGATACGGGACGTGGTGGTCACGAACCACCGGTTGGTGGGGCGTGGACCCAATACGGATGTGCTCAAGTACGCCATGGGCGAAGGTTTGGTGACCGCCGGGCCCGTCGAGCACCTGCAGCAGCGACGGTTGATGCAGCCCCAGTTTCACCGGGGCCGGGTCGAGGGGTATGGCGAGTTGATGCGCGACTATGCCGTGCACCACCGTACCCTGTGGTCCGACGGCCAGCGGGTGGACATGGCCCGGGAGATGGGAGCGCTCACGCTGCGGGTGGTGGTTAAAACGCTGTTCGGGCTGGAGCTTCCCGATGACGTGCGTCGGATCGGCGAGGCGTTCGAGCTGATCAACAACTACCTGGTCCGACGGGTGAACCAACCGCCCAAGCTGCGGAGGCTGATGCATCGGCTGCCAGTTCCCTATACGATGCGTTTCAGGCGCGCGCGAGCGGAGCTCGACCGCATCATTTTTGGGCTGATCTCAGAGCGGCGGGAGCGATCGACCGGAGCGGACGATCTGCTTTCCCTGTTGCTCGATGCGCGGTTGGAGGACGAGGCCGGCGTCGGACAGCCATTGACCGATCAGCAGGTGCGCGACCAGACCATCACTATGTTTGCGGCGGGGCATGAAACTACGGCGGTGTGCCTCACGTGGACCTGGTACTTGCTGGCGACCAATCCTGGCGCCCAACGGCGTTTCCACGCAGAGTTGGATGACGTCCTGGGTGACCGGGCGCCGGAATTGTCCGATCTGGCGAACCTGGCCTACACCGACAAGGTGCTTGCCGAGTCGCTGCGACTGTATCCGCCGATCTGGTTCTGGTCGCGGATGGCGTTCCAGCCCTTTGACTTAGGCGGCTATCACATCCCGCCGGGGGCGCTGCTGGCGGCGCCGCAACTGGTAATCCAGCGGGACGCCCGCTGGTTCGAGGAACCTCTGGCGTTCCGACCGGAGCGGTGGACGGAGGAGTTCCGGGACGGCCTGCCGCGTTTCGCGTACTATCCATTCGGAGGAGGGCCGCGCCAGTGCATCGGCGAGGGCTTCGCGATGATGGAAGCCAAGATGATCCTGGCGACTCTGGGACAGCGGTGGAAGGTGCGACACGACCCGCGGCACAAAGCCGAGATGCTGCCGTTGATCTCGCTCCGGCCCAAGGGCGGGATGCCCATATTTCTGGAAAGACGCGACAACAGATAAGGGCGACCAATGGGTCGCCCAAGTCTTGAGGCGCTGAACGTTTGGCTGCCCCGCCTGGGTTCGAACCAGGGCTTACAGCTCCAAAGGCTGACGTGCTACCGCTACACCACGGGGCAATGCCAGATCATTATAGCATTGTGCTGAGATTCCGCGGTTTTGCGTGCGATATACTGCGATCGCGAACCCAATTTGCGAGCAGGTGGTGTGTTATGGAAACGGTAGGATTCATTGGACTGGGGAACATGGGCGGCGGGATGTCGGCCAACATCCAGCGAGCCGGCTACCCGATGGTCGTCTACGATCTGCGCGAAGAGGCGGCCTTGCCGCTGCTGGAAGGCGGGGCGCGTCTGGCCAACACGCCGGCGGAAGTGGCGGAGGCCAGCGACGTTACCTTCACGTCGCTGCCGGGTCCCTATGAGGTGGAGGCGGTGTCGACG
>DAOUHZ010000134.1:0-9739 GCA_034428455.1 Dehalococcoidia bacterium | reverse complement strand
TTCCGGTTCCGCTGTTGCCGCCGACGCGGAACCGCCACTCGGTCCCGTCCAGGCCGGTATCAAACTCGTAGAGTTCGTTCTTTCCGTTGCCGGCGTTGGGGTTGCCGCCGGTCAATATGTTCGGGTCGTACCAATTTTCGAGATCACCGGGCCATCCAATCCAGAGGCGCGGGTCGGCGAGAGTTCCGTCGTCTGTGCCTTGACCCTTTATCTCGAACCTGTAGACGCGGTTGCGCTCGGTGTTTGCCCTGAAGACGTCCAGGTCATCCGCAGACGATATGTTCCCGGTGGCGGTTGAACCGAGATCGACTGTGCCGTGGGGCGAACCCGAGTGAGTGCCGGCAAAGTCGGAATCGGACGGCTCCGACGTGCTTTGGGGATATAACAGGGCTTGCAGCCTCGCTCGGTCCGGGGTTGAAACCCCGTATTGGAGCACGTAGTCGTTGGCGCCCTTCTCCTGCGCTTTCACGCGGATGTAGTAGGCGCCGGCCAGCAGGGTTGTCGAGATGCGTTCGCTGGCGTTGTCGGCGCTCTCGCTGCTCTCCAGCACGAGCCCCATTTTGTTCTCCAGGAACAGGTCGGCATCCTTGTCCTGTCTACGGAGGCCGAGCTCAACTTCCTTCGGTTTCGTCAGGACGAACCGGTAGTAGTCCACGACATCATCGTCGCCGTTAATGCTGAATGATGGGTATTTCGGGTCGCTGAGGTTGGTAATGTCGCCCAGGTCCCTGGCGCCAGCTATGGTCGTGTCGATATTGGCGGGCGCCCGAGGGGTTCTGACCGTGTAGTAATGGCTAATTGGACTCAGGCCGGCCTTGTTGCGGGCTTTGATGCGGTAAACGTAGCTGGTCTCGGGAGAAACGTTTCGGTCGTGGTAACTCGTAGCGCGAACGCCGGTGTCATCCACATGGACCAGGAATGCTCCGAGTTCGTCTAACTTGGTGTCGCGTCGGAGAATCTGATAACCGGTGATGGACCCGTCACGCGGATTGTTCCACCGGAGCGTAACCTCATCATAGCTCGAAGAACTGGCGGACAGTCCGGTGGGGCGGTCGGGTCTCCGTGGGGCCACCGACACGGTGTAGGTTCCCGCGTTTGTGCGGTTGCTGTCTCGGACCTCCACGTAGTAGGCGCCGGATGATCGCAGGGTGTAGGTCAGACTGGCATTGTTTCCGGTGCCGCTGTTGTCGTCGCTAGCGCCCGAAAAGGGGTCGCCGGCCGCGTCATAAAGAGCCAGGTAGGGATCCCGGAGCGCTTCGTCGTACTCAGTCGGTGGGAGGTTCTTGCCCTTGACGTCGATGCGGTACGTCACATTTGCATCCATCACTACGGAGAACCAGTCGGAGTCTCCTGCACTCTCGATGGCCCCGGCGGCGGGGGTTCCGTCGGTCAACACGGCGCAGGAGGTGGTGTCGTCACCGGCGCAGTCATCCGGGTCGTCCGCGTCGGTCACCGTTACCTCGATCCGCTGGTAGCTCTGGCGGGCGTCCGGTCCGCTGGTGGCCTCCACCTCGACGACATATGTGTTGTCTCTGCCATCATCCCGCGGGTGCTCGTAGTTGGGCGGGTTCGTGAAGGCAAGCACGCCGCCCGGACTGGTGATGGAGAAATGTTTTTGGTCGTAGCCCGGCACGATTCGGTACTCAGACACTGCTTCGCCATCATCAACGTCCTCGGCAACGACCGTGACGACAGCGGTGGTGTCTTCGGGTATCGTGATCCGGTCGGGGCTGGTGAAGATGGCGTTGGAGATGTCGGTGAGAACCAGGGTGTAGGTTCCGGTTCCGCCGTTACCGCCGACCCGGAACCGCCACTCGGTCCCGTCCAGGGCAGTGTCCACTTCGTATCGCTCGTTGTTCTGTATCCCGGCGTCGGGCCTTCCTCCGGTGCGTATGTCCGGGTCCAGCCAGTTCTGGAGGTCACCGGGCCAGCCAATCCAGAGGCGAGGATTCGGTAGGGTTCCGTGGCCGGTGTATTGGCCGCGAACCTCAAATGTGTACTGACGGTTGCGTTCCAAGCTGACGTTGAAGACGTCGTGGTCGCCGGACGTTGCGATACTCCCGGTGGCTGGCGATCCCGGCAGCACGGTTCCGTGGGGTGATCCGCCGTGGTCGCCCGCAAAGTCCCACCAGGTTGGCTCCGAACCACTGCGGGTACTCGCCACAAGGGCATCCACTGCCTCACGGTCGGGATCATGTACGGCGTGTTTGAGCAGGTAGTCGTTCCGGCCCGGCTCTCGTGCCTCCACTCGGATGAAGTATGTGCCGGGCAAGAGGGTAATGTGCAAAGTCTCGTTTTCCTTGCCGGGGTTCTCGCTGCGTCCCAGGATGTGGTTGCCGGCGTCCTCGACATAGAGGTCCGCGGCCCGGTCCAGTCGACGCAACCCGACTTCTACCTCCTTCGGTTCGGTGATCGTGAAAGAGAAGTAGTCGATGGGATCAGTCTCATGATGGATGGCGAAGGGGTCAAACCGTGAGGTGGGTAATCGCGTGATGTCCCCCAGATCGATTGCTCCGGCCGGCGTAGCAGCAAGTTCTGCGGGTGGCAACGATGTCCTGACCTGGACTGTCGCGCTCTGTCGGCTCAAGCCCGCCGCATTCCGCGCCAGAATCCGATAGACGTAACTGGTTTCCGCCGCAACGTCCTTGTCAATGTAGGCGTTGGAAGCGGAGCCGGTGTCGTCAACGTGAACGTGGTATGTGTTTTCCAGGTCCAGGATCACGTCCTGGCGGAGCACCTGGTACCCGGTGATCGTTTCGTCGCCCGGGTCGTCCCAGGTGAGAGTGACGCTGTGGTAGGTGGGGGAAGCGCTGAGTCCCGTCGGTCGGGCCGCAATCTGCGGGACGTTGTCCACGTGGGTCACTGGTTGATTGGTCAAAGGTGCGGCCAGGTGGCCTGCCGGGTCGCGAATTGGGTTCGTTGCCGGCGGGGCGTAGCTCACCATAGCGTCATCTGTGGCTGAGATCTCGGTTTCCAACGTCAACGTCACGGTTGCTCCGTCGACGCCAACCGAGGAAACGGTGATGGACGCGCCGTTGGCGCTGACCGCGAACGCGCTCGACGCCGGGGTTGAGTTGTCGTCCAGGGGCTCGTCGTAGGTCAGGTCCAGGGAGGTCGCGTTCACGGTCGCATGGGCCAGGGTCGGATGGGCCTGATCGGGCCTGGTGTATCCCGCGACTTCGATCTTGTGTGAAGCGTTCGAGACGGTCCAATATGCCCTCTTGTTGCTGGTTCGGGACAAGCGCTGATTGTCCATGGTCCAACCATCTGCGCCGGATTCTGCCGAGTTTCCTGTGGACGCGAGCCTTGGAGTTCGCCCTGTGGTCGAGCGCATCACCAAGTAATATCGTTTTCCCGGATCCAGGTGGATGTCATTTCGGGCTTGAAAGGTACGACGTCCGGCGATGCCGCTGGCCAGGTTGTCGGGGTTGACGAACTCGCCCAACTGCGAGTTCCAGGGACGGGCCGGAGCAGTCCCTGCCGAATTCGCCGGCCATAGCAAGAGTTGAAAATGGTCTGTGGACGTTCCGTCAGGCAACACGTAGAAAACAACCGAAGCAGCTGTAATCGTGTAACCCGAACGGGTGGTCCCCGTCCTAAAACCTTGGGCTTGTTCATTTTCCCGGACCCAAGTCTGATAATGGGAGGTTACCTCAGTGTTGGATACCAATGACAGGGGAGCAGCGTCCACGATTGCTATGGTTGTTTCTGCGAGCACGCCGACCGACACGCCGTCGGGCAGCGGAGACTTGAAACCGATTTCGACGGCCTCCCATGCATCGTCATCAGCGTCCGCCTCGGCTCCAAATGAGAAGGTCTTCCGCGTTTCGCCGCTGTTGAAGGTCACGCTTTCGGGCACTCCTGAATAATCGGTGTCCGCCGCGCCGTGTGCGTTGGTTGGCTCGATTTCTATGACCAGTTGCCGTTCCGGGTCGGCGCTGAGCACAATCGCTATGGTTCTGCTCTGTCCCTCCCGCACCAGGTGGGTGTCATGGTCAAAACTCACCGTCACCGGCCGGACACCCTGGTAGCCTGCGGAGCCTGCCGGCTCCCCTTGCCCCTGGTTGGATGATTCCAATTGTGAATCTGCCGTGTATGTGTGAGAGGTAATTGGCGCAATCTCGGCGGACACTGACCCCACCGAGGCCATGACCAACACGGTAAGGATGACGGTCAATAGAGGCAACCAGGACCTGAAGGGATGCAGAATCGTCATGTTTCGAGTCTCCCGGACTGATGAGGTTTTGGGGCAAGGCGCGCCGTAAACGCAGCAGGAGGCGGCCTTCCAGGATTTGCAGGATTTCCCGCCGCTCAGGGTCGTGCCGGAGCGATCGGGATTGGTGATGTTGCCGTCCCCAATACAGGTTCGCTAGGTTTGTTTGCCCCGAAATATGCCCCTACTTTTGCACCGTGCATTGCGTGGGCAGAAGCAGATCAAAATGCACTGGCGGCTGGTGTGTACGTGCGGTAAATTGGTTACCGATCAAACATCGGTGAAGCCAGAGCGCCCAGGGCGAATAGAAGAGGGAGGATGTTCCCTCAGCCGCGGCGCTCCGGAAGAGCAACCGAGGTGGGAAGCCGCAATATTCGGTTTTCCACTGGCCGATAAGGAGCGCTGATGGTCGAAGACAGGAAGATCAGGGTTTTGGTGGTCGACGATCACCCCATAGTCAGGGACGGCCTGCGGGACGCCCTGCAATTGTCCGGCGAGTTTGACGTGGTGGGGCTGGCAGGAGACGGAGCCGAGGCAGTGAGCAAGGCGTCGTCCTTGGAGCCTGACGTAGTGGTGATGGACGTGATGATGCCCGTCAAAGATGGCGTGGAAGCCTGCCGGGAGATCATCGACCAACTGCCGGAGACTCGGGTGCTGATGTTGACGGCGTCCACTGAAGAGACGGCGGTGGTCGAGGCGATGGCCGCTGGGGCTACCGGTTTCCTGCTGAAGGACACCGGACGGGAAGAGTTGCTAGCGGCGGTGCGGGACGTGGCGGCCGGCCGGCTGAACATACCGGCGGCGTCCTTCCGGCGGGCGTTGGCGACCTTCAGTGTCGGCCTGCAGCCCACGTCATACCGACAGCGAGACGTGCTGACGCCCCGAGAGCAGGAGATTCTCAGGTTGTTCTCCAGCGGTATGTCCTACGCACAGATCGCGGAGGCCCAGGGCAACAGCCCGCCGACGGTGCGGAACAGCATCTACCGCATTCGGGACAAGCTGGGTGTTGGTTCGAAGCAGGAGATGGTGGTCTGGGCGGTGCGGTGCGGTCTGATGGATGATGTTCAAGTTTGACCATCTACCGGGCGGCGGTGATTTGAAGATGCTGCACACGGCTTCCGCCGCATTGCTTGCCTTCCGCCCCCGGTTCGAATTGCCGGGCCAGGAGGAGCTGCGCCATGGCGCTCGGATCTCCGTCTGGATCCGGTGGGTGGTTATAGCTTCCTGCCTCATCGAGGTGAACTACGGCGCGGAGTACGGTTCTTTGAGCCATGTGCTCAACACTCTTTACTCCGTGGCAAGCGCGCCCATCAACGGCTACATCCACTACCGGCTGTGTAAGGGCAAAGAGTTGACGTGGCGCTGGATGCTGGCGGTGGCCTTTGCGGATGCGGTGCAGATCTCGATCAGCGTGGTGATCTCGGGAGGGTTCGGCAGCAGCCTGTTCGTGGTCTACTACCCTGCCCTGGCGATGTTTGCGGTGGTGTTCGCTTCGGTTTGGTCGAGCGTGGCCTGGACCGCTCTGGTTGCCGGGTTGTACGTGGTCATTTGCATAGTCGTCGGGGCCGGGCTTGGTTCTGACGTCCAGAATGAGAAGGCTCTGTTGAGCCGGGTCCTGATCATGTTCGCGGTGGTGATCGGGGTGAACCTCATGGCGCGCTTTGACCGTGTCAGACGAAGAGCCGCTGTGCAGAGGGAGCGGGAGTTGCAGGCGGAACGCATCGAGATCTCGCAGTCGTTGCACGACACCGCGGCCCAGTCGGCGTACATGGTTGGCATGGGGATCGAGAACGCCATGGCTATGGCCGACGGGTCGAACCCTGAGTTGATGGACAGCCTCCAGGCGACCCGGGCCATTTCTAAGTCCATGATGTGGGAGTTGCGACATCCCATTGATGTCGGGTTGGTTTACGAGGGCGGGACACTGGGCCATGTGCTGATTTCGCACGCCGCCAGGTTCACCCGCATAGCGTCAATACCCGCTGAGGTGGTGCAGTCGGGACCGGAGCCGCCGCTGCCGGCTGCCACGCGGGGGCTGCTGTTCTCGATTGCCCATAACGCCATGACCAACGCGCTTCACCACGCCAGATCGACGAAAGTGGTGATTGAACTGCACTACGGCCCGGAGCATCTGCGAATGTCGATCACGGACGACGGCACGGGCCTGCCTGACGATTACGCCGAGCGGGGCCATGGGTTCAGGAACATGGAGACGGCCGCGTTGCGGGCCGGCGGCCGTCTCGAGGTTTCGCCTGGGCCGGACGGGCGTGGCACTACGGTGAGCTGTGCGCTGCCGGGTCCACCCACTTCAAGCGTTGGTGGGAGTGCAGCACCGGGTTAGCCAGAGTTCGGGCACTGGCAGTGTTGAATCTCCGACATGACGGCATGGCAAAATCCATCGCCACTATCCCTGCTGTCAAGCAACTGTCTTGGATGTCAAGTGGTGGTGGGCTCGTTGCCGGAGCTCCTAAAAGGCGTGTACGCTCTTTGGGTACCCGCGGGCCGGCCGGTTATGAGTGCGTCTACGTAGGCAAGTCGAAGACCTGCATCAGGAACCGCCTGTTGCACCTTCTGTTGAGCAACGAGGCCAATCCGATACTGCGCGGGCGCTGTGTCACTTTGGGGATGGTGTGGAGTTCTCCTTCGCGCTGACCAACTCCGACGTTGAGACGGATGCCTTGGAACATCACGTTATCCAAACCTGGCGGCCGCGTGCCAACCGCAACGGGCGGGAGCCGTGACTCCGGCAATGAACTCCGCTGTTGCCGCACTTGCCCCCGCGTACCTGACCAACTGAACCTTGCCAACGCCCTGCGTCAGTTTGCCAGTGTCCTGGACACGACAGAGAGGAGGGTGGAATCGCGGAATGCGGCTTGCGTCTCATAACCAGGAGCCGGCGCGATGGGGTAGGTATGGATACCATTGCAATCGATGCCTATCCATTCACCGATGGCGGTTTGGCCGTGGCTGGCGATCTGATCAGGCGGTAGGACCGGCTGCTCCCGGTGGGCCTGCGAGAGGGAAACCTGTCTTCGCGGGTGGGTTTTCCGGCCCGCCGGGTCAGGCAAACGACGGTGAAAACGGCCGCTTGCGAACGCCCATTCGCCGCGCGATAATTACGCTTATCGCGCAGCTTTGATGCCTCAAAATCGCCCTCCGGAGACCCGCCCGTGACCACCGCCGCCGGCCACTACGTCGCCCCCCACGAACCCCCGTCCCTCCCCGAGCTGCGGGCCGCCGACCGGGGGGTGGCCCAGTCCCTGGAGGCGGTCCTCTCCCACAACACGCGGCGCACCTACGACGCCCAGTGGCGCGCCTTCACCGGCTGGTGCGACCAGGTGGGCCTCTCCGCTCTGCCGGCGGAGCCCCTGACCGTGGCCCGCTACCTGGCCGCCCGGGCGAACTCCGGCGCCTCCATCGCCACCCTGCGCCTAGCCACCAGCGCGATTTCCAAAGCGCATGAGTGGGCGAAGCTGGAGTCACCCTGCCGGGACCCGGGCGTGCGCGCCTCGTTGAAAGGATGGGGACGGCGCCTCGCCAAACCCCAGCGCCAGTCCGGGGGCCTCACCGCCGACGTCCTGGCCGTCATCCGGCTCACCGCCATCCAGCCCCGAAGGCGCGGCCGCGGCTTCGAGACCCCGGAGCAGGCGGCGGAGCGGGGGAAGTTTGATGTGGCCCTGGTAGCGGCACTCTCCGACGCGGGATTGAGACGTTCGGAGGCGGCGGCACTGACCTGGGGCGACGTGCAGCGCTGGGACGACGGCTCCGGCCGCATCACCGTGGTCCGCTCCAAGACCGACGCCGAGGCCCAGGGCGCCACCGTCGCCATCACCCCCGCCGCCATGGCGGCCCTCGCCGCCATCCGGCCGGCGGGGGGCGGCGGGGAGGTGAAAGTGTTCGGGCTGTCGGAGTCCCAGATCGCCCGGCGGGTGAAGGCCATCGCCCGGGCCGCGGGGTTGGAGAACTGGGAGTTCTTCAGCGGCCACAGCGGCCGGGTCGGCATGGCCCGGCGCATGGCCCAGAACGGCGCCCCGACCCACGAGATCGAGCGCCAGGGCCGCTGGAAGCAGGGCGGCGGCATGGTCGGCCGCTACACCCGCGGCGAGTCCGCCGGGTCGGCTCTGCGGTACCTATGATCGCCGAAAATGCAAAGATCGAAAGGATGAAAATGATAGTCCGCCAATTTACGTCGCCATTGACCCAGCCCGGACCCGGCTGACCAACTCGTATCACTTGGTCCGCCGGAACTGTTGGACCCGGTCTTCCGGATCCTGATGTTCTCGGTACAGGGCGCGGATGGTACTGTCCGGTATCCGCGGCGCGTCATTGAGCGGGAACGGCCCGCTATTGCAGACGGTCAAACGATAGTTGACGCGGGTCGCTGACTCTTGATCCGCGGCGCGTCGTAGGCCTACGCATGCCGCCGCGGGAAACATCCAAGTACGTGAAGAAGGCCGGATGGATATGTACGATGGGGTCGGGGGATGTTGCACTCCAGGTTTCAGCAAACGACCGACCGTTGCGAAAGTGGGGTTGGTCAGCAGTCGATGCGGAAAGGCCGATCGTCCCAACGCGGAACAAAATGTCGGCCAGAGACTGGGCTGAGGGTTCTCCGCTCCCGATCCAACCGGTCAGTAACGCTCGGTGTCGTTGGATGGCATCACCGGCATATCCGCGAAACTCGTTCCATCGCATCATGGTCGGAGCACCGGCGAATTCGATCAGCACTTCTTCCAGATCGGGATAGAGCCCTCTGAATTCGGCTGCAAGCGATCGGATGAAAGTGTTCGCGAACGCCCTTTCCCCGTCGAGGATATCTTGTGCGACGACGGCATGATTGCCGTTCCGTTGAGCTTGGTCAATCGAGGCTTGGCAAAAACCGAGGACGTCCCTCGGACGCGGTAGAACCCGAGAAAGGATGTAATCAGAGGATTTGATACCATCAATGATATCCGGGAAGATGGCCGCCCAAACGTCCTCATCCTCCGTGTCGTGGTCCTCCGTTCCCAACGCTAGCCTGGCCGCAACCAGATGCTTGAGATTAGATACCGTCCATTCCATGCGCAAGTAGTTGCGCTTAGGTAGGTCCTCATCAGCCTGGGCCAATATATCGAAAATGTCCTCTCTCAGGAACATCACGACGTTGAGTTGGTCCCCGAAATATCGTTGCAGGCGGTCGGCTTCATCTATTAGACCGATCAACATATCGACGGACTGCTGGGTGCCGGGCCTCCAATGCTTGTCAAGGTCATCGGCGACTATAAAGATCGTGATGTCCTCTCGTACGGCAAAATCACGCAGGCGAGGTGATACACGGTAATCGCGCAATTCTCGGATAGCTCTTTCGGTGGCAGCGCGTATCGCTTCCTCGGAAGCGTCCGCTGCAGCCTGAAAGGCTTCCGTCAGCGCGGCGGTTATCCTTGATCCGAAGTCCAGTTCTAGAAATCCGGCCGGAAACCTCGGTTGGTGGGGCAGCCGGTTATACTCCGGGCCATCTGATTTAGCGGAGACATGTGAGACCATGCT
>DAOUHZ010000133.1:0-4050 GCA_034428455.1 Dehalococcoidia bacterium | reverse complement strand
GTGTCGCTGGGCCTGTTTCCCGCCGTCACCGCCGTCTGCCTCATTCCCGTCGTCCTGGTCATGGTCTTGTTTCGCAACGTGGTCCTGGGCGCCGCTGCCGGATACGTGCTCGTCTGTGTAGTTTTGATCATCATCGGAACCGAATGGCCGATGGTGGTATTGAGCGCTCTGCTGACAGTTCTGGCCGGGGCGACGTATCTTTTCGGATTCCGCCGGCAGGTCTCGGCGTTGATCCAGAGCAAACAGTGGCGAAGATTGCTTGCTCTCCGCTTCGTCGAATAGTGTCTGAAAAAGTTGGTTTGACTCGTGCGGATGGTGTCAGCATTTTCTGGATTGGTGAAATCGGCTTTGCCGCCAAATGGGGCAGCCTATCTCGAAAATCGTCCCATAACTGCCATTTTGGGACGAAGCCGCGCCAGGAACCTGCCTGCACCCGAGTGAAGTCCAGCCCTGGGATTCCTGACAAAGCTCCCGGCCTGGTTGGGGCTTCTGCTCCGCCCTGCGCCATCGGATCATCTCCCGGCTATGGCGGTCTCAAGGTTAGTTAGCCGCATTCTGACCCAATGTGGTCAACCTCCTCTGCGTCGGCATACTGGCCGTAGCCCAGGCCGCGCACGTGGGGCTCCTGGTGCAACAGGTGGCGCAGCCGGGCCAGTTCATCGGCGTCCCAGCCCATGGCCTCGGCCACGGCCTCGTCCCACAGGCGGCGCACCTCGCACTCGCCGTCGCGGAACTGCGGCACTTCGGAATCCCGCGTGCGCTCCCAGCAGTCGGCTAGAATGCTGACTGCCTGGGATGGGAATGCGCTGGCCTTCGCCCTTGTTGATCATGTTCCGCGCCTTGTCCTTGGACTTGCGGACGTCCACCACGCCGCGGATCTGGCCGGCGGCGGGCTTGGCGCGGACCACAGTGTCCATGCGCAGCTCGATGCTGCCATCGTCGTTCCGCTTGCCGGCGATGATCTGGGTGGGTTCGGTGGGCAGGGTTTCGTAAGGCTCGGCGCCGGCTTCGGCAATCGTGCGCCTTTCGGCGCCTTCCGGATCCCGGCTTTCGCCGGAATGACGGTCTTCTTCGTGAACCTCACTGATGGGACTGAACTCCTGGGACAGGGCGCTGCGGCCTTCCAGTACGTTCTCCACGGCAACTTGCGCCGTGCCCGGCGGCCCGTCGTGCTCGCGGTAGTGGATGCGCTTTTCCTCGCCGCCGGTGGCCACGGCCACGATGGTGCGCAGCGAGGGCGGCGCTTTGGGGATATAGAGGTGCATCAGGTCCGACAGGTTGTCTTCGATGCGCTGGTCGTGGGCCCGCAGGGCCAGCAGTATCTGCCCCAATTCCTGCCAGCCCTCTTCCATGTTGCTGTTGCTGAGCCAGCTCTCCGGGTCTGCGTTGGGCGGGATGAGGATCGGGCAGATGATGTAGCCCACGTCCTTGCCATCGGCGACGCGCATGGCCCGGCCCACGGCCTGGATCACGTCGATGGGGCTTCTGCGGGCTTCCAGAAAGGCCACGGCGTTCAGGGTGGGCGCGTCGGTGCCTTCGCCGAAGATGCCCACGTTGATGATGCCGTGGGGGTTGTCCTCGGTGGATTCGGCCAGGCGACGCTTGGCGTTGTCCCGCGCCGTGACGTTGCTGGTGGCGTCCAGATGCTCCAGCGTGTAGGCGGCGGCAGTCTGACCGGGCTGGCGCTCGTCCAGCCAGCCCTGGAGCCAGTCGCGCACCGCAGGGGTTTGCAGGGCCTTCGCCATGTTGTCGGATTTGTCCACGGTGTTCATAAAGGCGATGCAGGACTTGATGGGCACCGTTCCATTGGTCAGAGATCGGCCGCCGCGCTGCTGGGTCGCGCCGCCCATGGCCAGGGAGAAGGCCAAGCCGCGCAGGAAGTGGGCCGAGGTCAACGGGCTGCGTCCCCGGCTCTGGGTTTCGCCGGCCAGGGCGTTGGCGATGCGGAAATCGTCGGGGCCGTTGACGCCCACGGCGATGATGCGGTAGTCGGCCAGCCATCGGTTCTTGACGGCGTCCACGTAGTTCTTGCGGTAGAGTTCCACGCCGAACGTCCCTTCGTCGTCCATGCTGCGGACAATCCAGTCGCTGGCCTGGTCCCGGTTCACCCGGCTGGTGTCGTAGATGCGCGGCGTGGCAGTTTGATAGACCCGATAAGTGGCTGGGAATGCGTCGTTGTCGTGGCACAGCGTGAAGTCGCGGATGCGCCGCTCTTCTTCGGACAGCTCGGCGTTCCTGGCCCTGCCCTTGCGGCGCAGGCCGGCGGTGCGGTGAGCCTCGTCGCAGATGAGAACCTTCGCGGTGACGCCGGTGTCCTGCAAGGCTGCGGCGACGCGGCTGCCGCTCTGGTAGGTGCCGAAGATGACGCTGACTTGGCCGGCGTCTTGGCCTTCCCGGATCCAGGAGGAGATTTCCGCCGGGTCGGTGGTGACCTTGCCCTTCACCTCGGCGGCGCTGACGTTGCTGTTGTCCAGGGTGGGATCGTTGGCCGTGTTCCGAGCGCTTTCCTTCTTGGGGTCGTAGCCGGCGGTTTCGTCGGAGCAGACGGCCAGCGCGCGGATGTCGGTTGCCGCCTGCTGGAGATACTCGCGGCGGATCTGGGCGACCAGGGCGATGGAAGGACAAAGCACGATGGACAGTTCGCCGGGCGGCGTCAGTTCCTCGACGATGCGCAGGGAAATGCGGGTCTTGCCGGTTCCGCAGGGCAGGATGATCTTGCCCCGGGCCTGGCCGACAGGCCGGCCGCCGCTGTCGGATTGTTCGTGTTGGCGCAGGATGCGCAAGCTTTCTGCGATAGCCTCCGCTTGCATGCAGGACTTGGACTGCCGGCGTTCCTCGGCGTCCGGATTGGGTTCGCAGTGGGGGCAATCTTCGTCGGTGAACGCGGTTCGCTGTTGCACAAGGTCGTTGGCGATGTTGATGACCTTGATGGGCCGGGACTTGGGAACGGCGCTCATGGCATTGCGGCCCAGCGGGTTGTCCCCGTTGGTGACCAGCCACCGCTCTGCCCAGAAGTCGTCCGAGGACGCGCTGGCGAAGCTGTCGATTTCGGGTTTGTCGATGCTGTCGCCGCGCCCGTTCTCATCCAGCTGGCGGGATTTGCACTGTATGGCGACGTACTCGCCGTCACGGTTGACCGCGACCACGTCGATGCCCGTGTCCTGTCCAGTGAATTGCGGTTGCTTCTGTTCGCGGTCCGGCCACTCGGCCCAATGCCAGCACTGCTCGATGTTCCAATCCCTGATGAACGGAGCGACATCAACGGTCAGGTTTTCCAGCCACTTGCCGCCGGTTGGTTGCGGGCTGGCCTCCGTTACCGTAGCTATGGCTTTTGCAATGCTGGCTTGCTGATCGAGCGTTTGCATCGTCAGTCCTGCGCTCTGGCTGGAACGAGGATAAAAATAAGACGTACCCTCGAGTACGTCTTACGGTTCAGTCTGGTGGAGACGGGGGAGAGTCGCACTCCCCGTCCAGAAACTTCCCTGATCGGATATGCTACAAGCGTGTTCGGCGATTTAGTCTCGCTGCTGAGGACTCCCGCCGACGGGATTCTTCAACCGCCAGCCGATAAAGTCTATGGCCTCGGGTATCGGCGTCCCTGAGGTAGCATCCCGGAATAATTGTACGTCCGCTTCCCGGCTTCCGGACCTACCGGTGGCAGACGTAGCCGCGACTAGGCGGCTAGAGCGAATTCACGTTCGCCAGTTACTTTTTCGCCACTGTTTTTACGAGGGCAGCAGCAACCTCGGCCTGCAATCCGTCAGAAACCGCTCCTGTCGAACCTACGCGTCCCCATTCTGATTCGCCGCCAAACTACGGCGGCGTGTGTCGTTAATCATAGCACCCGACGCGGTGAGCGGCAAATTCAATGCCGGTAAGTAACTGTTCACGTTTGAGGTAGAGGCCCGGCACCGAAACCGTCATACCGGCGAAAGCCGGTGTCCAGAAAACACTTGCTATCCTGACGATTGCCGTTGCTTGGACTTTCTGGGTTCCTGCTTTCGCAGGAACGACGTGTTTCTGACAAGAGATCCCACAGACCCTGAACAG